>JANOIK010001198.1:0-12204 GCA_031407585.1 Planctomycetota bacterium
TTTGCCGACGGCGCCGACGACGCGGCCGACCTGCAGGTGCGCAACGTCGAGGCGATTCCGCAGGCCAACCGGTTGATGGCCGAGTTCTTCGGCGACGAGGACGACCTGGGACTGCTGTACCGCAATCACGGCGTGTCCGGCGTCCGCGGGTCGACGAGCAAGGCGAATCTCGCGAAGTGGTTCACGGAGGTCGGCCAAACGCTCGCGAGCGGCGATCGGCTCGTGGTCTACGTCACCGCGCACGGGCAGCGGTCGACCGATCGCGGCAATCCCTACGAGACCGCCATCTCGCTGTGGAACGGCGAGGAGCTCACCGTGAGCGAGATGGTGACGATGCTCGATGGCTTGCCCGCGGGCGTGCGCGTGACCGCGATCATGGTGCAGTGCTACACGGGCGGGTTCGCGCGGTTCATGTACAAGGGCGCCGACCCCGAGCAGGGGTTGTCGCCGCAGTCGCGGTGCGGGTTCTTCGCGACCGTGCACGATCGCATGGCGGCGGGGTGCACGCCGGACGTCGACAAGGCGAGCTACGTAGAGTACAGCTCGTACTTTTGGGAGGCGCTCGGCGGGCGGCGGCAATCCGGCGAGCCGATTCCGCGGCCGGACTACGACGGCGATGGCCGCGTGTCGTTCGCCGAGGCGCACGCTTACACGGTGCTGCATGCCGACACGATCGACTTGCCGCTGAGCACCTCGGGCCAGTTTCTGAGCGATGAGAGCCAGTTTGCGGACGATGAGCACCCGGAGCTGCTCGCCGCGGATGCGCCATACGAGACGGTGCTAGACCTGGCCACGCCGGCCGAACGGGCGGTGCTGGAGGGGCTGTCCGCGCAGCTGGAGCTCGAGGGGAGTGCGCGGATCGAGGCGGCGGAGCGCGCGGGCGAGGAGCGGCAACGGTTTCGACGCCGGGGGCGGGGTCGCTTCCCGGGGCGACGGTCGGGGCGGCTGCGGGAGATCATCGCCTCCGACTTGCGCGAAAAGTGGCCGGAGCTGTCGAACGTGCTCAATCCCGGCGCGATCGAGCTGCTGACGACGCGCGCAGCGGAGTTCGTCGCGGCGGTGGAAGGGCATCCGCGTTACGAAGAGTACCGCGCGGAGACGGAAGCGGCGGACGGGGCGCCCGATCCGCAGAAGCGGCGCGTGAAGTTCGAACGGTTCGTGGCGACGGCCGAGGATGTTATATTGCGGGAGAACTTGAAACGGCTCGGGGATGCGGCGCGGCTCGCGCAGTACGAGGCGATCGTAAAAGCGGAAGGGGAGGGGCTGAAGTGAGGCTTGGAATGCTGAATGCTGAATGCGGAATGCTGGGTTTGCTCGCAAGGGCGGCGAGGTTTGCTGCGATTTGTTTGGCGCTGCAATGCGCGGCGAGCGTGGCCGCGCCGATTCTAGTAAATGGCAAGCCGGGATTGCTCGAGGTGCGGCCGCTCGGGGCGCGCTCGGTGCGGGTGACGCTGCGGGAAGCTGGCGGCGCGGCGATTCCGTACTCGCCGGCGCTGGCGCCGCGCGAGGAGAGTGCGCCGGGGATTCGACTGGAGGACGTCGGCGGCGCTGGGACGCCGACGGCGGTCTCGACGATCGGCGACTTGGGCGTCGAGGTGCGCGGCGAGCCGCTGACCGTCACCGTGACGGCTGCCGATGGCCGAGTCGTGCAGCGGCTCGAGTTTGCGGCGGACGGGAGTCTGTCGTTCGCGAAGGACGATGCGCCGATTCTTGGGATGGGGGAGGGCGGTCCGTTGCCCCAGCGCGGGCGCGAGTGGCGCGAGGCGACGGTGCAGTTCGATCGCAATGGCGCCGCCGACGACATGCTGCCGCGGTGGCAGGGGGATATGTACGGCTCGCGCAATCCGGTGGCGCTGCTCGTGGGAACGAGCGGGTGGGCGATGTTCGTGGCAACGCCGTGGGGCGAAGTCGACCTGCGCGATGCCGGGCGCGGCAAGTTCCGCCCGTGGACGCCGCCGGGCGACGACGCGGATGAGCGCGAACAGCGGCGCGAGCGGCAGGGACGCCCGCCGGCGGACAGTCTCCGGCCCGGCGTGTTCGACGTGTTCGTGTTCGACGCCCGCGACCCCGCGGTCTTCATGAACGAGTTGGCCGACGCGACCGGCCGGGCCGTGATGCCGCCGAAGTGGGCGCTCGGGTACATGCAGTCGCACCGCACGCTGCGCGACGAGCGGCAGATGGTGGAGATCGTGGACACGTTCCGCGAGAAGCGGATCCCGCTCGACGCGGTGATTTATCTCGGCACGGGCTTCTGCCCGCGCGGCTGGAACACGCCGCAGCCTTCGTACGAGTTCAACCCCGAGGTGTTCGACCGCGAGCCAGCGGCGGTGATCGAGGAACTGCACGCCCGGCACACGAAGGTGGTGCTGCACGTGATCCCGTTCGAGCGCGAGCGACTGCCCACGCTGCAGGGCTCGTTCCCGCCGGGGCCGAGCCAGCCGGTGGACGCAACGCACGTGACGAGCTACTGGAAGCATCACGACCCCCTGTTCGCGGCGGGCGCCGATGCCTTCTGGCCGGACGAGGGCGACTGGTTCGACTTTCACGAGCGGATGATCCGACATAGGTTCTACTACGAAGGTCCGCTGTCGACGCGGCCGAACGTGCGGCCGTGGAGCCTGCACCGCAACGGGCACCTCGGGGTCGCGCGGTGGGGCGGCTGGGTGTGGTCGGGCGACACGGAGAGCTCGTGGAAGACGCTCGAGGCGCAGGTCGCGGTGGGGGTTAACAGCTCGCTCAGCCTGTCGCCGTACTGGGGCTCGGACATCGGTGGATTTTTTCCGACGCGCGAGCTCACGGGCGAACTCTACGCGCGGTGGTTTCAGTTTGGGGCGTTCTGCCCGTCGTTCCGCTCGCATGGACGCACGTGGTGGACGCGATTGCCGTGGGGTTGGGGCCTGAGCGAGATGGGGCCGCTCGAGGGGCAAGAGAGCCCGAACGAGTCGGAGCTGAACAACGCGGCGATCGAACCCGTGTGCCGGCAGTACGCGGAGCTGCGTTACCGGCTCCTGCCGTACACGTACACGCTGGCGCGCGAGGCTCGCGACACGGGGCTGCCGCTCATGCGTGCGCTGTGGCTGCACTATCCGGAGGACGAGACGGTGCGCGCCTTGGGAAGCGAGTATTTGTGGGGTCGCGACCTGCTCGTGGCGCCCGTGTTCGAGAAGGGCGCCACGAGCCGCCGCGTCTATCTGCCGGCCGGCGCGTGGTACGACTGGTGGACCGGCGCCAAACACGACGGCGGGCAGTTCGTGGAGCGCGCGGTCGATCTCGCCACGATGCCGATCTTCGTGCGCGCCGGGGCGATCGTGCCGCTCGACCCCGTGCGACAGTACACGGCCGAGCCGGTGGACGAGCCGACCGTGCTCAGCGTGTACGAGGGCGCCGATGGAGAGTTCACTCTGTACGACGACGACGGTGCGAGCCTGGATTATCTTTCCGGCGAGGGCAGTTGGACGCGGCTGACGTGGAACGATGCCGAGCGCCGGCTTACGATCGAACCCGGCAGTCCGGCGGGCGCAGTTGCTACCGCGGCGCCAAACGTTGAGCCGCCGCGGCGATTTCGCGTCGAGTGCGTGCCGAGCGGCGCCACGCGCGACGTGGAGTACGCGGGCAAGCGGGTCGAGGCGACCCTGCCGTGATGGTGTGCGGGAGTGCCCCTCGTTAGAATCGGAAGCTGGTCCTGGAATCAGTCCACGAGGAACAGCGCGTGCACCCCGCCGGCGAACGATTTTGGCAGGCGCTCGACGCCGAGCGGCCGCTGCAGGTCGCGGGGGTTGTGAACGCCTACGCGGCGCTGCTGGCCGAGCGCGCCGGATTTCGGGCGATCTATCTCTCCGGCGCCGGCGTGGCGAACGCCTCGTACGGCTTGCCCGACCTGGGCGTGACCAACCTTGCCGACGTGTGCGAGGACGCACGGCGCGTGTGCGGCGCGACGGACCTACCGCTGCTGGTCGACGCGGATACGGGGTTTGGCACGGCGCTCGCCATTCGCCGCACGGTGCGAGACTTGGAACGGGCCGGCGCCGCGGGGCTGCACCTCGAGGACCAGGTCGCGGCGAAGCGGTGCGGCCATCGGCCGAACAAGGCGCTCGTGCCGGCCGACGAAATGGTCGACCGCGTCAAGGCGGCGGTCGATGCGCGGACCGATGCGAAGTTCATCGTGATGGCGCGAACCGACGCTGCCGCGGGCGAGGGTCTGGCGGCGGCAATCGAGCGCTCGCAGGCGTACGTGGCGGCGGGGGCCGACATGATTTTTGCCGAGGCGCTCGCGTCGCCCGACGAGTTCCGCAAGTTCACCGCCGCGATTGCCGTGCCGGTGCTGGCGAACATCACCGAGTTCGGCAAGACGCCGCTCGCCACGACCGCGGAGCTAGCCGCAGCGGGCGTGCGGCTGGCGCTCTACCCGCTGTCGGCGTTCCGCGCCATGAGCCGCGCCGCCGAGCGCGTCTACGCGGCGATTCGCACCGACGGCACGCAGCGTGGCGTGGTCGACGCGATGCAAACGCGCGAGGAGTTGTACGAAGTGTTGGGATATGACGAGCAGGAGCAGTTGCTCGATCGGCTGTATCCGCCCGAATAAGGGAAATAAGGAACCGCCAAGTACGCCAAGGACGCCAAGGTCGGAAAGAGGGGAGAATGGCAGAAGCTAAACCAGCGGGCGCGGGGTTGCGCGGGATTACGGCGGGGTCGACGGCGCTGAGCAGCGTCGGGGCGAGCGGCGATAGCTTGCGGTATCGCGGGTACGACGTCGAGGACCTCGCCGAGCACTGCGTGTTCGAAGAAGTCGCGCATCTGCTGCTCTACGGCAAGCTGCCGACGAGCGGGGACCTGGCCGCGTACCAGAAACGACTGCGCGGCCTGCGCGGGCTGCCGGCGGCGCTGCGCGACGTGCTCGAACGGATCCCCGCGGCGGCGCATCCCATGGATGTGTTGCGAACCGGCGTCTCGATGCTCGGCACGCTCGAGCCCGAGGGGGATTTCGCCAACCAGGATCGCACGGCCGACCGGCTGCTGGCGGCCCAGCCGTCGATGCTCGGTTACTGGCATCGGTTCGTCACCAAGGGTGAGCGCGTCGACACCGCGACCGACGACCCGACGATCGCTGGGCACACGCTGCGGCTGATCACGGGCAAGGCGCCGAGCGACGAGCATCGGCGGCTCATGGAGGCGTCGCTCATCGTCTATGCCGAGCACGAGTTCAACGCCTCGACGTTCACGACCCGCGTGATCGCGGCGACGCTCTCGGACCTGCACTCGGCGATCGCGGGCGGAATCGGCGCCCTGCGCGGCCCGCTCCACGGCGGCGCCAACGAAGCGGCGATGGAACTAATCCAGAAGTTTCGCACTCCCGGCGAGGCCGTCGAGGGCGTGCGCGCCATGCTCGCCCGCAAGGAAAAGGTGATGGGCTTCGGCCACGCCGTCTACAAGCTGAAGGACCCGCGGAACGCGATTTTCAAAGCGTGGTCGAAGCGGCTGTCGGCCAGCCACGCCGCGGCGCATCTCTACGGCGTGTCGGAAGCCATCGAAACGCTGATGGCGGACGAGAAACAGCTGTTCCCCAACGCGGATTTTTATTGTGCGAGCGCGTACCACTTCGTCGGCATCCCGACGCCGCTGTTCACGCCGCTCTTCGCGATCGCGCGGACCAGCGGGTGGGGCGCGCATATCAAAGAGCAGCGCGCCGACAACAAACTCATCCGCCCCGCGGCAGAGTACACGGGTCCCGATCGGGTGGCGTTCGTGCCGATCGAAGAAAGATGAACCGCCAAGTACGCCAAGGACGCCAAGGGGGGAGGGGAAAGTTAAACCTCCTGTCTTTTACTACTTTCTGAATTTCTCTTACTCCGACCTTGGCGTCCTTGGCGTACTTGGCGGTTCAATCTTCTGATGTCTCACACCGATTACAAGTCCGCCCAACGGCCTGAGCCTGACCAGCTGCTGGTCGACATTGCCGAGTACGTGCTCGACTATCGCGTCGAAAGCGAGCTCGCGATCGACACCGCGCGGCTGTGTCTTATGGATTCGCTGGCGTGCATGTTTCAGGCGCTCGACCACGAGGCATGCACGAAGCTGCTCGGGCCGGTCGTGCCGGGCGCCGTGTTGCCGGGCGGAGCGCGCGTGCCGGGGACGGCGTGGGAGCTGGAGCCCGTGCAGGCGGCGTTCAACATTGGCACGCTCGTCCGCTGGCTCGACTTCAACGACACCTGGCTCGCGGCGGAATGGGGGCACCCCTCCGACAACCTCGGCGCAATCCTCGCCGTGGCGGACGATTTGAGCCGCCGCAACGTGGCCGCAGGGAAGCCGGCGATTGCGATGCGGGCCGTGCTGACCGCGATGGTAAAGGCCCATGAAATCCAAGGCGTGCTCGCGCTCGCCAACAGCTTCAACCGCGTCGGCCTCGACCACGTGCTCCTGGTGCGCATCGCATCAACGGCCGTCGCGGCGTCGCTCCTCGGCTGCACGCGCGAGCAGACGATCAACGCCCTGTCGAACGCCTGGCTCGACGGCGGCGCCTTGCGAACGTACCGCCACGCCCCCAACGCGGGCTCGCGTAAGAGCTGGGCCGCGGGCGACGCGACCAGCCGCGCCGTGCGGCATGCGCTCATCGCGCTCACGGGCGAGATGGGTTACCCCTCGGCGCTCTCCGCCCCGAAGTGGGGCTTTTGCGACGTCCTGTTCGACGGGAAGCCGGTGACGCTCGCGCGCCCGCTGGGTTCCTACGTCATGGAAAACGTGCTCTTCAAAATCTCGTACCCCGCGGAGTTCCACGCCCAAACGGCCGTCGAAGCGGCCATGCGTTTGCACCCCAGCGTGCGCGACCGGCTCGACCAAATCGAAAGCGTGCTCATCGAGACGCAAGAGCCCGGCGTGCGGATCATCGACAAGACGGGGCCGCTGGCCAACCCTGCCGACCGCGATCACTGCCTGCAGTACATGACGGCCGTGCCGCTGATCTTCGGACGGCTCACGGCCACGGACTACGACGACGCCGTGGCGGCCGACCCGCGCATCGACGCCTTGCGGGCGAGGATGACCGTGGTCGAGAACCCCGAGTTCACGCGGAACTACTACGACCTCGACAAGCGATACATCGGCAACGCCGTGCAGGTGACGTTCAAGGACGGTACGCGTAGCGACCGCGTCGCCGTAGAAACCCCCATCGGCCACCGCGAGCGCCGTGCCGAAGGCGTGCCGCTGCTCGTGGAGAAATTCCGCACAAGCCTCGCCGAGAAGCTGCCGCAGAAACAGTTCGAGACCCTTGCCGAACTTTGTTCTAACGCATCAAGCTTGCTGAGCTGCTCTGTGCCCGCGTTTATGGAGCTGCTTTCCATGCCGCAGGGGAGTTGACCGCAGATGGACGCAGATAAACGCAGATGTTTAGGAGATGGGGTTGAGCCGCATTGAATTGATCTCCGTCCATCTGCGGTTACTCCCCTGGCGATGAGAGTTGCTCCCACTCCTCGACCGTTCGCGGCCAGTCGTCCTTGAGCAGCCGTGACAACGAGCGGTCGGCAAGCACCTTGCCGCCGGTTTGGCAGCGGGCGCAGTAGTTCGTTTCATTGTCGGCGTAGCGGATCCGCTGCACCGGCGCGCCGCACACTGCGCACGGTTGACCAAAACGGCCATGCACGGCCATCTCGGGATGAAACGCCGTGACCTTTTCTGGGAATCCATCGCCCGTTTGCGCGCGGAGGCGTTCAATCCAGGTTTGTAGCGTCTCCTGCGTCGCGGCGAACAACCGTTCGATCGCACCGTCGGTGAGTCGTGACGTGAGCGTCACCGGCGACAGTCTCGCGGCATGCAGAATCTCGTCGCTGTAGGCGTTGCCGATGCCGCTAAACAGGTTCGGCGCCGCGAGACTCCGCTTGAGCGTGTGATTCTCCGCGCGAATCCTCTCCCGAAACTCCTCGAGCGTGGCGTCGAGCACCTCGAGCCCGCCGCGACGATGCTCGGCAAGTCCCGCAGCGCCGCGAACGACGTGAATCGACGCTCGCTTCTTTGGGCTCGCTTCGGTCAGCATCAAAGTCTCGGCTTGGCCGTCGTTCTTGCCGAAGCCAAACGCCGCCAGATCGGTTTTCGATGCGGGCCGCTTGTCGGGCGGCTTGCGGTGGAGCCGGCCCGCGATCATGAGATGCAGCACGAGAAACAGCTCATGGTCGAATTCCCAGACAATCCGCTTGCCCAGTCGTGAGAACCCGACGATGCGTCGGCCCTCGATCGTGACGATGTCAGGCTCAACTGTGCGCACGACAAACGCGCTGCGAAGGCGCAGTCGCTCAACGACTCGGCCGGCATAGAGGCGATTGAGACTCTCACAATAGATCTCAACATCCGGCAGCTCGGGCATGGTTCGCTCACTCGCTCTTGAGCAACGCGAAGAACCCAGCTTGCTCGAAGTGCGAGTCGGCAGTGAACGCCTCCGTCATAGCCATTTGCTCCATGATGATGAAGCTCAGGCAATCCGTAAGGGACCATGACTTGTCCGGACGGCTGTAGAAAAGTTGCACGCCGAGTTCGAAAGTCACTCGATCGGCGGGAACGATCCTAACGCGAGGATCAGCTCCCAGTGCAGCCAATAGATGTTGCACCTTCGCCCGGTCCCTAGGGCGACTCAAAGCGTCCGCTACTTCCACGAGAACCCAGTGGGTCGTGACAATTCGTCCTTGAAATGCCGATTCTAGGTCTCGAGCGCTCCTGTGCGCGGCATCGCGCGGGTTCAAGAGTGCCAGGTAGAAATATGCGTCGGCAAAAACCGATCTCATGATCTCTTCGGCAACCCGTGAAGGTAGTGGTCGTGATTCTCGGCGAGGTCCTCGGGCAGATCGCAGGGCTGAGTCTCGACCCACCGTCCCAATTCGGCCAAGGTCATTGGTCTGTCATGCGTGGTTTCTAGCTTGCTGGAGGGCAATTCCGCAGCGACTTCGACAGTCATTCCCTCCGGCAAGACGGCGCCGCTTGCTAAGACAATGACGCCATTTCTCACAGTTCCTTGATATGTCATAGCGCCCTCGGCTAAAGCACGGCTCCCACTACCAATCCCCAATAAGTATACCTTGCCCGTCGAAGGGATACAAAAGTCGGCCGAACCCGCTTGTCCCAATCGCCGGGAGCGACTCGCCTAGTTTCCGCTCGCCTTTCTGTACGCATCGCTCTCCCAGCCGACCGGGCGGGCGGGAGTCGTGCCCTCGAAGCGAATGTCATCGGTCAGCTCGCCCTCGGCGTCGACTTTAATCGCATCGTCAGGCGTCTTGAACGTGACGTTCTCGAACAGCACCTCGCGTGCGTCGAGGAACCGCAGCGTCTTGTCGCGGCTTTCGATCGTCACGTTCCGCAGCGTCAGCTTGTCGACGTCGGCGACATTGATGAGCCGATTGGTGTGAATCTCCGCGTTCTCCAGCAGGAAATAGCTGAACGGCGACTCGGGGATGCCGATGACATTGATGATCTGCGTCGCGCGCTCCACAAGGATGTCCCGCGCGGTAATGTTCCGGTAGAACGGCGTCAGCTTGGTGATTTCCCGAGGCGGCATGCACCGGGCCAGGTCGCCGACGTAGGTCGCACTGCCCAGCATGTCGCAGGCGAATGCCTCGCCCGAGAGGTTCATGCGCAGCCGCTCGTAGGTGAGATTCTCGCCCCCGCCGCCGCGCGGGCGACGCGTCTTGAAGCGAATGCCGACGCCCGTGTCGTCGAACACGCAGTCGTGCACGTAGAGATTGCGAATGACGCCGGCGGTCTCGCTGCCGACGGTGATGGCGCCGTGGCCGCGCTGGGCCAGGCAGTAACGGACCACGACATTTTCTGTCGGCCTGTTCACGCGCAGGCCGTCGACGTCCCGGCCGCACTTCATCGTAAAACAGTCGTCGCCGCTGTTGAGCGTCGAGTACTCGATCAGCACGTTCCGCGTCGACTCGATGTCGATCCCGTCGCCTCGCGGGATGCCTACGGAGTTGACCGTGACGCCGCGGATGATGACGCCGTCGCAGTACACCGGCACGATGTTCCAGAACGCCGTCTTCTCGAGCGTGACGCCTTCGATGTACACGTTGGTGCATTTCGTCGGCGAGATGAACATCGGCAGGAAAATCGATTCGCCGTTGTGGCCCTCGTACACACGCTCGGCGACGGGCTTGTCCAAAGGCACGAATTTCTCGACGACGTTTTCCGTCATCATTTGCCGCTTCACGGGCCCGTCGGCCGGGCCGTAGAGCACGCCTTTGCCAGTGACGGCGATGTTGTCGGCCTCGAAGGCGTAGATGCACGCGCCGAGTGACATCACCTCCACACCCTCGTGCCGCGTGAAGACGGCCGGTCGGTAGTCCTCGAGCTCACCGCTGAAGTGCAGCTCCGCCTCCGCGGCAATGTGGAGGTTCACGTTGCTTTGGAGCGTGATCCGACCGGTGAACCACTTGCCCGGGGGCACCATCACCGTGCCACCGCCGGCGTCGTGAACTTTCTGAATCGCCGCGTGAATGGCGGCAGTTGCCTTCGTCTCCTCGAGTGCTCCCTCGTCGCGAATGTTCACAGTGCGGTCGGGAAACTTCGGCTTCTTAAACTCCGGCATGTCGAACGGCGCCTTCACCGGCGCGATGTCGTCCGGCAGGTTAGCAGCGCCCACGTCAGCAATGGTCGGAATGCGGGCCTGCCAGTCGGCGCCCGAAGCTCCGCTGGCGACGCACATGACGAGCACGCCGAGAAGCGTCTCTAGCAGATAGACGCGGCGCGGGAACCAGACCTTGGCTGAAAGCGTCATGGCGATCTGCTACGCGTGCGGCCGGAAGCCGCCGATGATCAAGGGCATCGGTTTGAGTTCGCGCCTCAAGGGATCAAGTGCCAGCCCCAATGATTCTAAAGTTGTCGCGCCGAGCAAATTGCTGTCTCCCTCTTCACCAAAGATTGCGTCCGCGCCGCCAACCTTAGCCCCATATTTGAAGAATGCGATTCCGCGCTGCCGCACAATCTTCTCTCCGTTGGCCAACCAGAAAGTTTCCTCGGAGATGGATTCGATCCCTAGTTCTTCGAGGATGGCGCGCGGCATGACCGTATAGATGGCCCCCGAATCGACCATGAATTCGACCGGACGCGTTTCCGACGTGTCGGCCGGGTTTCCGACATCGACTGTGAGATACGTGATGCCCACTGCGTAACCTCAGGTTAAAGGCGTGTGCCAACCTGCCAATTGTACTCTCGGTCGGCGGCGGTGACCATCGTCACTCACGTCTCGTACACAATCCGCCCGTGCCGTTGGCTGCGGCTGATGCGGTCGGTCGCGTAGAGCCCCGCGAGCACGAACTCGATACACGAGGCGCGGACGTTCGCGTCCTGGCTCGCGTTCACTTCAAACGCCTTATCCCAAATCGGCGGCACGCGCTTCACTAGTTCCGCATAGTGCGACGACGGCAGCATGTCGCCGACCTCGATCTTCACGCCCTCGGAGAAAATCTGCCCGATCTCCGCGAGGCCGTGCTTGTCCACATACTCGGCGAACACCGTGGCGATCGCCTCGGCCATCACCGCGTCGAGCACCTGCCGCTCGGTCATCTGGTGCGTGCCCATGAGATCGAGCTCCAGCTTGCCCAGCGATGAGGCGTAGAGATGCCCCAGATCGCTGATCCGCGGCACGGCCGGCGTCTCGCCCAGCACTGCCGCGCGGTGCCGGGCCGAAGCAATCATCGTGCGGTAGTTCGCCAGCGAAAGCCGAGCGCTGACGCCTGATTCGTGATCGACATATTTGCTCTTGCGCGCCGCACGGCTCACCTCCTCGATGAGCTCCTTCATGAAGTAAGGGACGACGACAGGCAGCACGGAGCACGGAGCAGCGAGCTCGGAGTCCGGAGCCTTACCTCCCTGCTCCCCGCTCCCTGCCCCCTGCTTATCCACTTCCTGCTCCATGATCCGCACGCCCGTGTCGCGCTCCAACGGGTAGTGCGTGTGGATGATCGAGCCGATGCGGTCTTTGAGCTGCGGGATCACCTTGCCCGAGCGGTTGTACGTGGCGGGGTTCGCGCTGAAGAGGATCAGCACGTCGATGTCGAACTTCACGGGATAGCCGCGGATCTGCACATCGCGTTCTTCCAGGATGTTGAACAGGCCCACCTGCACCAGCTCGTCGAGCTCGGGCAGCTCGTTCATCGCAAAGATTCCGCGGTGCATGCGCGGGATGAGGCCGAAGTGCAGCGCGTCCTCGGCGCTCATGCTCACGCC
>JANOIK010001225.1:0-3394 GCA_031407585.1 Planctomycetota bacterium
TACACCTCTTTCGTACTGTTGAGCTTCTTAACCTCTTTCTCGTCGTGCGGAGGGCCGAGCACACGCACTTTCATCTCGCCGGCAACGCTCTTGGCGGTCGCGCCGGGCAATTGGCGAGTCGTGTTGGGGAACAGGTAGGCCAGGGCCTCGGCGCCTTTGTCCTCGACAAGATCCTTGGCATTCTTCATCGCGTCTTCGGTGCCGACCTTGGCCTTCGGCGCGGCGGCCTTCTTCGCCGCTGGGGTGAGCATGTCGCCGGGACCGAAGACGCCGAAGATGCCTTCCATGCCTTTCTTGATCGCCTCGAGCGACGCGGCGCCCGCGGCGTGCCGTTGGGTCACTGCCGCCAGTGCGCTGGCGAGGTGGGCCTTGGCCTTGCCGTAGTTGGTGCGTAGCGTTTTGGCCAGCCCGTCGATCGGGTCTTCGGTCCACGCCATCCAAATGCGATTGATGTGCAGCTTGGACTTGTTCTTGGCGTCCGCCTTGAACGCGAAGCAGTCCTTGGCCTGGATGAACCCGGACACGTGATCCCAGTGCTCGTGCGAAACGACCAGCAGGTCGACGACGCCGCCGGTGAGCTCGTGAATTTGAGTGACGACGTCGCTCATCGTGACATCGGGCGTCTCCGCCGCCTTGCAGACGCCGCAATCGATGAGCACGTGGTAGTGCGCGCCGGGGCCGTTGGGGATCGACAGCAAGAAGCAGTCGCCAAGGCCCTGGCAGAACATGCGCACGATCACGCCGTCGCCGGAGGCGGCTTTGCCTTTGGCCTTCTTTTTAGACGCCGCGGAGTTTTTCGCAGCAGCGCCGGTTTTCGGCGATTTCTTCTTGGCGGCTTTTTTCACGGTTTTCGTCTTTGCCATGATCCAGATCCTGACGAGGGCGAGGGTTCAATTCGCTTTAAGCAAGGCCGAGGCGAGCGCGGCGTTCAGTAGTCGTGGTCCGCGTGCAGATTGGCAAGCGCCTGCCCTTGAGCGGCGGCGCCGAAGTAAAGCGACCGCTCCGACGTTCCCAGCAGGCTCTGGTGAAAGTCACGCTGCCGCTGAAGGCGGCGTTCGCTGAGGATGCTCTTGCTGATCGCGTAGCGGACCTCGTATGTCTCGAGGTCAACGATAAACGAAGTGCCGGAGCGAAACTTGAAATCGCATTTGCTAAAGTCCGGCGGCCGTTTCGCGTTCGGGGTCAAGAAACGCTCGTCTTCTTTCTGCTGCTCGGCCTCGTCGAGAAAGCCGGGGCGCCGCTGCGTGATTTGAATGAGAAGATCTTCCTTATCGCGCCCGTTGGGGCCAGCTCGGCGAATGACGCGAACCGTTTCCACGCTAAACTTTTTATCATCTTCGTGCCCGAAGTAAGCGTTCAGTCCGAACACCGTAGATCGATTGTTGAGGTCCCGCTCGACAATTTTTTCCACCTTGTAGTTAAGGCGCTGATGCAAGTGTCCTCGAAGTTCCCGCGACCGCTGCCAGACGTCACGCCGATTGAGCTTTTCAATGACGACCTCGCCAAAGTTACGGCGAACCGACCGGACGCCCGTTTTCAGCTCCGCCCATGCATCGCTTTTTTCGAGCGCGCGTTTGAGCCCGTGGACGAACGCTTGGTACTCCGCCTTATTGACGTCCATGTCAGGGAAGTTCCAGCGCAGGCTATCGACCGAGAGCGTCCGAACATCCTCGGGGTAAATGCCCCACTGGCGAAACGCCTCGACAACGGCCACGCGGTATTTTCTCTCGTCGTCGGGCGCCATGTCGAAGTCGGCCGTGATCAGCGCCCGCAGGTAATCTCCGAATGTGATGTCGACCGGCGGGCAGTAGTCGATGGCCCGAATGCACATGTTGAGCAGGTGGCCGGCGCTCTTCGCGGCCTCGTCGGCCAAGCGGTTGACGAGATCCGGATGGAGATCGCCGTCGGGCAGGACTCCGGTTCCGCCCGAGGCGATGCGGAACAGGTCGCGGGTACGGTGGTCGTAGATGGCCAGGAAGGCGCGGAAGACGGCAGCGACCAGCAAGGCTCCGCGGGCGTGCGGCTCCATCTCGGTTTGAATCTTGTTGGGATCAGGGTCGTTTCGACGCCACTTGCCGTCCTTGTCAAAGAATCCGATGGCGCTTCGCAGGGCCCCGCGGCCGCCGGTGGCCTTGCCAAACTGTACGGCCAGCTCGCCGAGCAGCGTGTGCGTATCGGAGAGCCGCCCGCGCGCTTTGGCGATCTGCCGCCGCAAAATCTCCGGGTAGCTGAAGTGCTGCAGCAGGGCGACGATGTCGGCGAAAGCCTCGTGAAACGCCAGCACGTCGGCGTTGGTAGGCTCCATGAACCGCGGTTGCACGCCATCGAGGATCGCGTGCGTCGCCTCGTGAGCGATGATGTCGTACGACAAGCACGTAAACACGAGCCCGCCGGGCATCGCGACGTCCGCCTCCATGGGGTGGGCAGGGAAGTAGCCGAAGAGCAGCGCTTTTTTCGAGGAGTCGTAGTAAGCGTTGTTCTCGCGCAGCGCGTGCGGGTAAATCCGCAGGCGGTCCGTGGGCAAGAAGGCGGGCGGAAAGCCGTGACCCTTTGCGCCCTTAAACGAAGTCGACTCGATGCGATGGTCGGACCAAAGGACTTCTCGTCCCAGGGCGCGCTCGAAGCTCTGTACCGTCGCCATCGTCACTGTGTAGACCATTTGCTGGTGAAAGTGCGGATTTCCCTCGGACGGAGCGAGCCCGTTTCCTGCAAGCAGGATGTAGTCGTTCAGGTCGATCGGTGCGTACGCACAATTGCTCGCCGGATCGACGTCGATCACCTCGAGATACTCGCCGACCGGGCCGGGCTTCAGCTTCTCGTCCCAGCGCACGTCGACCAGCACCTCGCTGACCTCGTAGTTCTCCAGCTCGGTGCTCAGACTGGGATCGAACGCGAACACGCGCAGCTTTCGCCAGGTGGGCTGCGTGAGCGTCTTCTTGAACATGGCTTCGGACGACACGGACATGGCAAAGCCTCGCAAAAAGGGGCGCCGTCGGCGGCGGCCGACGGGTCAAAATCCACTGCGGCGATGGGGATGTCGCCGAATATAACATACGTACGTCCAAATCAAGCGCCCCTGCGGCGAATGTTTGGGGTGATTCCATCAACGGCCCAAAGCCTGGGCGTTTCGAGGCTCGGATGTTGGGCGAGCGGGACGATCGCGTCGCATTTAGAGAAGTTCAGGCCAAAGCCCGTCGCTGACGAACAGGCCCTCACACGTCAGGCGGACGCGGCGGGCGTCGTCTTCGAGCAGGCCGTTGGCGGCGAACTTGGCGATCGCCGGCCCGGCGAGGCTGTCGACGTCGAAGCCGGTCGCCGCGGCGAATTCCCGCTTGTCGACGCCGCGGAGCCGCCGCAGGCCGAGGACCAGCCGCTCGCGCGCCCGCTGCTCCGG
>JANOIK010001227.1:0-2084 GCA_031407585.1 Planctomycetota bacterium
CCCTTGCCGTCCTCGAAGCGCGACTTGAACGAGTAGGGGCCGACCCAGGCGCCGCTGCCGATGGTCATCGTCCCCTTACCTTCCATGATGCTGCCTTCCCAAACGGCGGTGGATGAACGATCGGGCATGGTTGGGCTCCTGGATTTGGATGGTGTGTGGAAATGGCGGGGCGCCGCGAGTCGCGAATCGATTGGGTCGCCCATTCTACCCAATTTGCGGCGCGGCGCCAGACGGCGACTGCTAGCTCGCCGCTCCACCCACGAGCCGCAAAATGCTGCGATTTTCGCTCCATCGCACGGCATCTGGCGCACGCTCCGCAAATTGGGTAGAATAGGCGACCCTTCGATTCGCGACCTCCGTCGCCCCGCCATTTCTGAAACTCACCATCCAATTCAAGGAGCACCATCATGCCCGATCGTTCATCCACCGCCGTTTGGGAAGGCAGCATCATGGAAGGCAAGGGGACGATGACCATCGGCTCCGGCGCCTGGGTCGGCCCCTACTCGTTCAAGAGCCGCTTCGAAGACGGCAAGGGCACGAACCCCGAGGAGCTGATCGCCGCGGCGCACGCGGGGTGCTACTCGATGGCCCTCAGCGGCGCCCTGACGCGCGGCGGTACGCCGCCGACCAAGATCGAGACGACCGCGAAGGTGAACCTCGTGAAGCAGGAAGCCGGGTTCGCGATCGACAAGATCCACTTGGTGACCAAGGCCACCGTGCCGGGCATCGACAACGCAAAGTTCCAAGAGACGGCCGAGGCGGCGAAGAAAAACTGCCCGGTGTCGAAGGTACTGGCCGCGGCGGCGATCACGCTCGAAGCGACGTTGGCATAACGCGTTGCCGCGAGGTCCGGGTGGCATGCCTTCGTCCTCGTAGGCATGTCTGGGTCGTGGGACACGGAGCATGCTCACGCGGACGAGAGCATGGCACGCGGCGTGACGGACTTCGATCCATGAAAAACATCCGCCGAGCGCTGCTGTTTATCGGACTGATTGTAGCAGCGATCGGCGGGTGGTTGTACTTCCGCGGCGATCGAATGACGCAACTCGTCGGCGGTCGGCAGGCGATGGATATTGTTGCGCGTCCCGACGAGGTGCATGCGTTTCGCCTGGGTGCTCCGGCCGATCTCTACGATTCGTCAGTGAGCGAGTTTGCGACGTATCCGCGGACGGCCGGTCCGGTGACTTTGTCGAAGGCCACTGTCGCAAAGCTCTCCGGGGCGCTGCTTTCGCCAGGTACGTACGCATGGGAATACGGCAAAGCGTGCAGGCCGCAATATGGCGTCCTGTTGACGTTCTCCCAGCGCGATGACAGCGTGGATGTGCTCTTTTGCTTCGAGTGCGACATGCTGCTTTTCGGGCGCAACAGTGAAGCCGTCGGCGGTGAGGATTTCGACTTCGGTCGGGCCGTTTTCGTGGCGGCGGCGAAGGAATGCTTTCCGGACGACCAAGAGATACAGGCGTTGAACGAAGAACGGTGAAGGGTATCGCGGAGACGGCGTGATCTTTTGCGCCTACCATGACTCAACATGCTCACGCGGACGAGAGCATGGCACACGGAGGGAGCCGGGTGGCATGCCTTCGTCCGCGTAGGCATGTCTGGGCCGTGGTACACGGAGCATGCTCACGCGGAAATGATGCCATGAATGTGTGGCTCTACTACTCACTGGCCGTTTTGCTCGTGCTTTGCGGCGGCGTTTGTTGGTTGTCGAATTTGTTTTCGCTACCGGGGAACTGGGCGCTCGCGGGGCTCGTGGCGGCGTTTGCTTACTTTGTGCCGGCGGCAGACGGTTCGCGCGGCGTCACGTGGGTGAGCGTGGGAATCATCGTCGCGCTGGCGGTCGCGGGCGAGATCGTCGAGTTCGCCGCCGGGGCCGTGGGCGCGGCGAAGGTGGGCGCCAGCCGGCGGTCGATTTGGTGGTCGCTCGTGGGGGCGATGGCCGGCAGCATCGGCGGGGCCGCGGTTGGGGCGCCGATTCCCATCATCGGCTCGCTGGTGGCGGCGCTCGTCGGCGGTTCGGCCGGGGCGTTCGCCGGGGCGTATCTCGGCGAGGCTTCCCTTGAGCGCTCGCACGGCGAACGCGT
>JANOIK010001249.1:0-10146 GCA_031407585.1 Planctomycetota bacterium
TCCCTCACGGTACTTGTACACTATCGATCGTAAGATATATTTAGCCTTGGAAGGTGGACCTTCCGGATTCAATCAGGATTGTATGGAGTTCAAAGCACCGCGTCAGGTCGTGACGGAGGTGCCCCATGGGCGCCGAATTCAGGTAGTTGTGTAGGTAGTCGCGGTAGAGCGGGTGGGCGCACTTGTCGATGATCGCGCGGGCGTGCTCCATGGGGCCCAGGCCGCGGAGGTCGGCGAGTCCCTGCTCGGTGACGACGATCTGCACGGAGTGCTCGTTGTGGTCGCAGTGCGTGACCATCGGGACGACCGTCGAAATGGCGCCGCCCTTGGCCACGCTCGGGGCAACGAGAATCGACAGGTATGCGTTACGCGTGAAATCGCCAGAGCCGCCAACGCCGTTCATGATCTGGGCGCCACAGACGTGCGTGGAATTTGCACAGCCGTAGATGTCCATCTCGAGTACCGTGTTGATCGCGATGACGCCAAGACGGCGAATGACGCCGGGGTTGTTTGAGAACTCCTGCGGTCGCAGCACGATGCGCGGCGCGAAGAAATCGAGATTCGCGTAGACGCGTTCCAATTGCGGCTCGCTCAGCGTGAGACTGGTCGCCGAGGCGCCAACCAATCGGCCGGATTCCATCAGGTCGACCAGCGAGTCCTGGAAGACTTCGCTGTACATCGTGAAAGGCGGGATGTCTTCGCGGGCGCCAAGCTCGGCCATCACGGCGTTCGCCACGTTGCCGACGCCTGCCTGCAGCGGCAAGAATTCCGGCGGAATTCGGCCGGCTTGCATTTCGTCGAGGATGAACTGCACGACATGGTCCGCGATGCGGCGGCTGGCTTCGTCGGCGGCGCTAAACGGCGCGACGCCATCGGTTTTGTTCGTGTGGACCACGCCGACGATCTTGGCGGGATCGACGATCGCGTAGGGGCTGCCGATCTTGTGCATCGCGCGTTCGATGGGAATGTACGTGCGATGCGGGGGAGAGGGGAGTATGTAGACGTCGTGCATCTCCGACAAGCGTTGCGGATGGCGAGCGTTGATCTCGACGATCACCTTGTCGGCGTTGCGCAAGAATGTTGGTGAGGCGCCGATCGACGTGGTGAGGTACACGCACCCCTCGGGCGTGACGTCGGTCGCCTCGACGACGGCGTAGTTGAGGCGGCCGAAGAAGCCGCACTCGACCATCTGCGGCAGGTGCGAGAGGTGCATGTCGACGAACTGCGTCTGCTGCGCATTGATTCGCTCGCGCATTCCACGGCTCCCCTGGTAGGGCGCCCGCCAGGAGACGGCGTCGGCGGCTGCGAGCTCGTCGTCGAGAGCGCGGCCTGTGCTGGCGCCGGTGAGTACGCGCCACTGAAGCGGGTCGCCGGCATCGTGCGATTTCCGTGCTCGCGCGGCCAATGCACAAGGCACGGCCTTCGCTGCGCCGGCGGGGGTAAATCCCGAGAAGCCGATGAGCGCGCCCGCAGGAATCAGCGCCGCCGCTTCGTCAGCCGAGAGCACGGGAAAGGTGGATTTGAGTGACATGATGGATTCGAGTCAGTTCCGTAAGCGGGGTTGAGCCTTTAGACCGCCGGCTCGCAGAGCTCGGTCAACACTCCAGCGGAACTTTTGGGGTGCAAAAAAGCGATCTGCGTGTGGTGCGCGCCTGGCCGCGGCTTCTCGTCTATTAGCCTCAGGCCCGCGTTCTTCAGTTCAGCAAGCCGCTGCGTGATATCTGATACCGTAAAGGCAACGTGGTGCAGACCCTCGCCGCGTTTGGCGAGAAATGCCGCGATCGGGCTGTCTTCGCTTGTGGGCTCGAGCAACTCGAGTCGCACGTCGCCGACCTTGTAGAACGCGACGCGGACCTTCTGGCTGGGCACTTCTTCGACCGCCTCGAACGATGCTCCGAGCGTGGTTTCGTAGAAGTCGCGGCACGCGTCGAGCGAGTTGACGGCGATGCCAATATGGTTGATGGCTTGAGCGTTAATCATGATTACCTGTCCTTGCCTGAGCCGCCTTATTAGTTGAAGGATTCCGTGTACTCGCCGAAGACGCCTGCCAGGCTCGTGCAGATCTCGCCAACCGTGGCGTAGCACTTCACTGCGTGCAGGATCGACGGCATGAGGTTGTCCGTGCAGGCCGCGGCTTCCGCGACGGCCCGAAGGGCGGCCGAGACGGCGACCGCGTCGCGTGTGCGGCGGACCTCGCGAAGCTTGTCGATCTGGCGGGCCGTCGTTTCTTCTGGCACCTTGAAGAGATCGACGTTCGGCTGCTCGGCCGAGGTGAACTTGTTGATGCCGACGATGACGCGCTCACCGGTTTCAATGGACTGTCCGTAGCGGTAGGCCGACTCTTCGATCTGGCCTTGGACGAATCCCTGCTCGATGGCGGCGACCATGCCGCCCCGGTTGTCGATCTCCCGGATGAGCGTCTCGGCTTCGGCTTCCAACTCGTCGGTTAGCTTCTCGACATAGAAGCTCCCCGCGAGGGGGTCGATGGTGTTCGTGACGCCCGACTCGTAGGCGAGAATCTGCTGGGTCCGTAGAGCGACGGTCACCGACTCTTCGGTCGGGAGGGCCAGGGCCTCGTCCTTCGAATTGGTGTGGAGCGACTGCGTGCCGCCGAGCACCGCGGCAAGCGCCTGGACGGCAACGCGAACGACGTTGTTGTCGGGCTGCTGCGCCGTGAGCGTCACGCCGCCCGTTTGTGTGTGGAAACGGAGCATGAGGCTTTTCGGATTCGTGGCGCCAAACCGCTCCTTCATGATCCGAGCATAGAGCCGGCGGGCGGCGCGGAACTTGGCGACCTCCTCGAACAGGTCGCTATGGGCGGCGAAGAAGAACGCCAGGCGCGGCGCGAAGTCGTCGATCGCGAGGCCGGCCTTGAGCGCGGTTTCGATGTAGCAGATGGCGTCGGCAAGCGTGAAGCCAATCTCCTGCGCCGCAGTTGATCCGGCCTCCCGAATGTGGTACCCGCTGATGCTGATCGTGTTCCAATTCGGAACATTAGTCGTGCAATAAGCGAAGATGTCGCTCACCAGTCGCAGCGACGGCTTCGGCGGGAATCGGTACGTGCCGCGGGCGATGTACTCCTTGAGCAAGTCGTTCTGAATCGTGCCGTTGAGCTTCTCGGGCGGGACGCCTTGCTTCTCGCCGACGGCGATGTACATGGCCAGTAGAATCGCGGCGGTCGAGTTGATCGTCATGCTGGTCGAGACGCGGTCGAGCGGGATGTCCGCGAAGAGCGCTTCCATGTCGGCGAGCGAATCGATGGCGACGCCCACCTTTCCGACTTCGCCGGTGGAGAGGCTATCGTCGGAGTCGTAGCCGATCTGCGTGGGCAGGTCGAAAGCGACGCTGAGGCCCGTCGTTCCCTGATCGAGCAGGTAGCGATAGCGCTTATTCGATTCCTCTGCCGTGGCAAAGCCCGCGTACTGCCGCATTGTCCAAAAGCGCCCGCGATACATCGTGGGCTGAACCCCGCGAGTGAACGGGTACTGGCCGGGAAGGCCGAGCTTCTCATCGTAGCGATCGATGGTCGCGGCGTCCGGCGCGTAAAGCCTCTCGACCTGCTTGTTCGAGGCAGTGACGAACTTTTTGCGCTGCTCGGGCGCCTTGGCCAGAACACGGGCGAGCGGGCCCGAGGTCCAGGCTTGGGCCGCGTCGTCGATGCGCCGAATGGATTCAGCAAGAGTGGTCATGATGGCGAACCTAGCGATACGTGGACCGTTTGGGGAGTTGAGGCGGCGATAGTCTGGCGAAGAATGCCGTCGACAAAGTGATCGAGCGATACCTCGCCGCGCAGAATCTGGCGAAGCCGCGGCTCTTCGGCCCCATCGAAGCGAAGCGCGTGTGTGAGTCTGCGAACTGCGGTTTCCATCACCGCCTGTCGCACCTCGTCCAGAAGTTGCTTCTTCCGGCGATCCCGCCACTCGGCGGTACGCTCGGTTGTGGTGGCTTCGATCGCCTCAACAAGCTCCGCAATTCCGGTGTGATTGACCGCGCTACAGGAATAGGCGGCAGGGGCCAAATCGCGTTCGCTCAAAGGGCCATGGAGTTCGCCGCGCGCTTTCTCGCTAAGGGCCAGCGTGGCCAGAAGCTGCGCGCGGAGTTGGGCGGCGCCTTCGCGGTCGAACTTGTTCACCACAAACAGGTCGCCCGCTTCCATGAGCCCGGCTTTGAGCATCTGAACCGAGTCCCCTTGCCCAGGCGCCAGGACGACGGCGACGAGATCGGCGTTCTGCGCAATCTCGACTTCGCTTTGCCCCACGCCAACTGTTTCGACGATCACGACGTCGCACCCGGCGAGTCCCATCACGCGAATCACGCCGCGGACCCCCAGGGCGACGCCACCGAGGCGACCGCGGGTCGCCAGAGAGCGAATAAACACGCCGGGGTCGCTGGAGTGCCGCATCATGCGAACGCGATCGCCGAGCAGGGCGCCGCCCGTAAAAGGCGAGGAAGGATCAACGGCGACGATTCCCACCTTGCGTTCCGGATGTCGGACGCGAAGTTCAGCGGTCAGATGGTCAACGAGCGTGGACTTGCCCGAGCCGGGTGCGCCAGTTACCCCTAACACCAGTCGCGGCTGAGGCCAAGCCTCGCTCCCCGCGAGCAGCTCAGCGAGGCGGTGCGGCTCATCGATCATTGCCGTCATGAGTTGTGCGGCAGCTCGCGTGGCACGTCCGTTGTCCGCTTGCACATCCTGCACAAGGTGATCGATGCGATGGTTCATGGCGTGGTGTGCGATTGGAACGCTGTGCGTTCGCTAAACGGCTTCCTTCGCGGCGAGCAAGGCGTCGATCGTGCCGATGATTTCTCGAGCCGGAGCGCCCGGGGTGAACACGGCTGCGACGCCCATGTCCTTGAGCATGTCCACATCGGCTGGCGGAATCGTCCCTCCGCCGAAAACGATGATGTCGCTGGCGTGACGTTCTTCGAGGAGCTCGAGCACGCGCTTGAACAGCACGGCGTGGGCTCCCGATAGGAGCGAGAGGCCGATGGCGGCGACATCTTCCTGGATCGCGGCCTCGACGATCTGTTCCGGACTGCGGCGGATGCCGGTGTAGATGACCTCGAAGCCAGCGTCGCGGAGGATGTGGGCGACGTACTTGGCTCCGCGGTCGTGACCATCTAAACCGGGCTTAGCGACCAGCAATCGAGGCTTGCGAGCAGCGTCCATTTGTGCGGCCTTTGCAGTTGGCGGGATCGTTGAATCGATGCCGCCGGTAGCTAAGGCAAACCGCGCGCCCCAACGCGGTTGTCAGTAACGTGCGGTTTTGCGCGTCTCGCGAGAAGGGGAGCGCGCCGGATCGCACACTTCGGCGCCGTTCCGGGGCGCGCACGTGGCGAACAATGGGAGAAACTGTCGCAGCCCCTGCATTCGCTGCCATTCCTTCTGGCCGAGGTCGTCTATCGACTCGCGGGCGTCGCCGACAAATTGAGGGGAAGCTGCTGCGTTCAGACGCCCGGCTCGATCGATTCGATGCCGTACTTCTCCAGAAGCCGGTAAAGTGTGCGGCGTCCGATACCGAGGGCGCGAGCCGTGCGGGCCTTGTTGCCGCCGAGGCGTTTGAACGTGTCCTCGACGTGCAGCTTGTTCAGAGTATCGAGATCCATGTTGGCGCCGAGCAGCCGGACTGGCGTCGTGCTCGCCCCTTTGACGATCTCAGGCGGTAGATTTTGCGACCGGATCCATTCGTCCTCGGCCAGAATCTTGGCTCGCTCGATCGCGTTCAGTAGCTGCCGCACATTGCCGGGCCAACTGTAGTTATCGAAAATGCGAAACACGTCGTCGTCGACTCGCCACTCCGCTCCGGCAAAGTGATCGACCAGCAGGCGAATGTCCCCCTCGCGTTCCCGCAGCGGCGGAAGCAGGATGGTCAGGACGTTGATTCGGTAGAACAGGTCTTCACGGAAACGCCCTTCGCGGACCTCTTCGGCCATGTCACGGTTCGTCGCGGCCAGCAGGCGGACGTGAACGCGCCGCTCCTTGACCGACCCAATTCGACGGAGCGAACCGTCTTCCAACACGCGCAGCAACTTCGCCTGCAGGGAGCCCGCAAGCTCGCCGATTTCATCAATGAACATCGTGCCGCCGTCGGCCACTTCGAACAACCCAGGCTTGGCGCTGACCGCGCCCGTGAAGGCGCCTTTTTCGTGGCCGAAGAGTTCGCTCTCCAGCAATGTTTCGGGGAGTGCGGCGCAGTTGATGACGACGAAGGGCTTCTCTGCAAGCGCGCTGGCATCGTGGAGCGCCCGGGCAACGAGTTCCTTGCCGGTGCCGCTGTCGCCCTGGATCAATATGGGCTTGTTCGATGGGGCTGTACGCTGGATGAGGCGGTAGACTTCGAGCATCGATTGAGATTCGCCGATCAGGCGCGTCGTCGGATGATGCCGTTTGATGACGGCTTTGAGCTGCTGATTCTCGCGCTGGAGCTGCCCCGCGTCGTATGCCTTACGAACCAGGCGGTCGAGTTCGCGAAGACTGATGGGCTTGCTAAGAAACTCTCGGGCTCCCAGCTTCATGGCTTCGACGGCCGTTTCAATCGTGCCTTCGCCGGTGAGTATGACGACCTCGCATTCGGCGTCCCGAGCTTTGAGCTTTTGCAGGACTTCAATGCCGCTCATGCCCGGCATAGAAAGGTCGAGAATTGCGACGTTGAACGCCCGACGGTCCGCCTGCTCGACAGCTTCTTCGCCGTCGGCGCAGCATTGCACTCGGTAACCGCGCTTCGCAAGAAAGCTGGCGACATCGTTGCGGAGGTCGGCATCGTCGTCGACTAACAGGAGTTCTATGGGAGCGGCATTAGCGTTTTCCGTCATGCTCGACTCACTTCTTGAGTGCGACAGGGTTCGGCCGGCAGCGTGATGCAAAGTCGCGCGCCGGACGGGTGCGCCGGGACCGCGTGAATGCGCCCGCCGTGCGCTTCGAGAATCCGGCGCACGATGGCGAGCCCCAGGCCCGTCCCCCTCGTCTTCGTGGTGTAGAACGGCTCGAATGCCTGCTCTGCGGCGATCTGATCGAATCCGGGGCCGTTGTCGTCGACCTGAATTTCGAGCCACGGCTGTCCGTCGATGCTGACCTCCTTGCACCTCACATTGATCACTGTAGGATCGCCGCACGCGGCAAGCGAGTTCTCAAAGATATTGCGAAAAGCCTGGACGATGCGAAAACGGTCGACCATCACGCTCAGCGTCGCATCGCAAGCCTCGTCGATTAGCGTTGCGCCCCGATCTTTGCGAGCCTGCTGCAGCAGGCTCCAGGCCTCGCGCCACAGTCCCGCCATACGACATTCGGACCGCTCGAGCGCGATGGGCGCGGCGAAATTGCGAACTTCGTCCAGCAGACGCTGCAAGTCTTCTTGCGCTTTCTGTGATCGATCCAGAAGCCCCTCAGCCGTGGCTTGGCCGGCGACCTCATCGGCAAGCATCTCAGTGCATACGCGCATCCGCTGCAGTGCATTGCGACTTTCGTGGGCCAGCCGGGCGTACATTTCCCCAATCGTCGCAAGTCGGCTCGCCTGGAGTACTTGCAGCGCGGCGTGACGCTGCTCAGTCACATCGTGTCCCACGGCGAGGACGGCGTCGCCCTCGGCGAAGTCCGTCATCCGAGACAACGTCCAATTGATCCAGTGATGCGAGAGTCCGCGGCGATGGAACTGCGTTTCGAACGTCGTGGGCTCGCCGCTTGCCAGGATAGTCGCCAGTCGTCGTTTGGTTTCGCCGGGATCGTTGCCGAGCGCTGCGAGGGCCCGATCGGGATGCGTGCTCACCTCGGCGGCTACGTAACCTGTGACGTTTTCCGCATGAGGATTGAAGTAAATCGGCTCAAGCTTCGCATTGAGAATAACAATGAGACAGCTTGCGCTTTCCACCAAGTGGCGAAACATGCGTTCGCTGCGCTCGCGTTCCAGCAGTCGCTCGCGGCGCACGTGCTCAAACTCATAGGCATCTTGGATTAGCGCATGATCGAGATCGAGCAGCTTGTGAAGCGACGCAAGGGACTCGGCCAGTTCACTCGGCGGCCCGGGCCACGCGGCCCAGGCCACTTGGATAATGCCGCTACGAAGTCTGGAAAGTGCCAGGCTGGTAAATCGCTGCGCCAACCCGATCTCGACATGGCGATAGCCAACCTTCCAACGGCGCGCCATGTACGCTTCGTCGTACTGCCCGCCCAGCAGTTGCGCAAGCCAATCGCGGAGCGTCAACGACAATCGCTCGATCTGAGCCTGCCCGCCCGTGATGACCCGAGCCGCCTCGGGCGTACGTTGGATCTCCGCGTAAAAGTCGTCGATCAGCGCGGGGGCGTGCGGAGCGACAACGGGCGCCAGCCGCGCAACGCGGCGCGCGTCGTCGTCGGTCCAGCCGACGTACTTCTGCATCCCGCGATAGCGATTAGCAAAGTCTTCTGCGGACATATCGGCCAGCGCGGCTCCTTCGACGAGGGGGAGCCCAGTTTTACCAGGAAGGGCGCGCGGCGGGGAGCGGATCGGCTCGGGCGGCTCAGGACGGCAACTTGCGGGGGGGTTCTGCACATTCGTGAGGTCGTTAGAGGGACGGCATGGCGGACTTCGCCGTGTCAGGTGATTGTGCAATCGAGGCGCCAAGGCTTCGGCTCGTAGGAACGACTCTGCAATTTGGCTCAAGCGCCGCGGCTCCGTCGCGATAAATGCTGTGCCGGGCGTGCCCATTCGCAACGACTGGCAGCGCGCAGTGTGCGGTTTGGCGCGCTGCATCCAACGTGTTGGAAGTGAGCCAGCGCGAAGGCCGCCACGAATTCGTGATTGGCCAGAAGACTGATCTTTGGGCGCAACGGTTGCTAATGAGTGCGACAAGCGTCAACGAATGCGGTTGACATGTGATTGACCGTAGGGCGCGCGACAGGGGAGCTAGGGATGTTGCACGTAGCCCAAGACATCGGAACGGTCGATCGCGCGGCCCCGTCACTGAGCGAGGTCGTGGATGCGCTCGGCCTAGGCCCCGGAATTCAGATCGTGGAAACGCCGTCGTCCCGCGTGATTCTCACGGACCGACACGCCTTTAAAGTGCTGAGGGCAGCCGACGACGCTGGAGCGTCGTCAAGCGACGCTTCGGAAGCCCGGCGGAATTGGTGCGCCGAAGAGATTTGGCGCAATGAGCGACTCGCCCAAGGAGTCTACCTTGGCATCGTAACCCTCGTCCGCGGACGCGACGGCAAGTTCCGCATGGGCGGCAGGGGCGTCGAGGTCGAATGGATCGTCAAAATGCGGCGCCTGCGCGCCGACCACAATCTGAGGACGCTGATTCGGCATCGCCAGGTGTGCCGCAGCCAAGTGGCGGTCGTGGCCCGCATCATGACCGCATTTTACCAGGCGGGGCCGCCGCAACACGACCAGGTCGATGAGTTGATTGCGCGCGTGCAGCGTCGGATCAACGAGGCAAGTAAGATCCTCATCGACAATCTCTCCGCAACGGCGGGAAACGCAGTGCGCCGGCTGCGCGATGCGCAGCGCGCATTCCTTATCTCCTCACGCACGGAACTCAACGTCCGAGTATGCGACGGTCGCATCGTCGATGGGCACGGCGAGTTGCTTCCCGAGCACGTCTTCCTCGAGCGCGAGCCTTCAATTATTGGAGCTTTGGCTCGCTCAGGCGAAACTCCAAAACTTGATGCGCTTGACGATCTCGGACTACTTGCCATGGAATGCGAGCACTTGGGCCGAGAGGATATTGCCGCCGAGATCATGGCCACGTACCGACAAGCGACTGCGGATGAAGAATCGATGCGTCTGGAAAGCTTCTACAAGTCTCTTCACGCATGCGAACAAGCGGCGGTCCAGTTTACTCATGCGCGATGGTTGCACGAGTCGCCCAACGGCAGGTACGTGCAAGAGGCGATGAATTATCTGGAGCAGGCCAGCATCTATGCAAAACGTCTTGGTCCGGCAACGGATACTGAGACGGGGGGCAAGAGTCCCGCAGCTTCTGATGAAACTGGCCAGTCATGCCGGGTCGTTCGGTGAACTGTTAACGCCCAAAATCAAGTCAGCCGTTATCGCGAAATCATCTTGCCCGCTGCCGAGGAATCGTTGACCCTGACGCGGAAAATGTATAAGGCCGGCGAGGCTAATTACCTCGTCTTGCTCACGTCTCAGCGCACGTTCGCGCAGACCAATC
>JANOIK010001255.1:0-2592 GCA_031407585.1 Planctomycetota bacterium
CGTACTCTGCGACCTCTGCGTGAACAAAAAGCTTCTCGGGTTCACGCAGAGGCCGCAGAGTGCGCAGAGACGAGTACGCAAACTGGTTCCATGGAGTTTTTATGACGGTTAGAAATGATTGGACCCGCGAGGAAATTGCCGCACTGTTCCACCTCCCGTTCACCGACTTGCTCTTCCGCGCCGCCGAAACCCACCGCGCGCATCATGCGGTGGGCCAGATTCAGCTTTGCACCTTGCTCAGCATCAAAACCGGCGGTTGCCCCGAGGATTGCGGCTATTGCAGCCAGTCGGTGAAGGCCGACAGCGGCGTCGAGGCGACCAAGTTGATGGATGTGCAGGCGGTGCTGCAAAAGGCGGCGCAGGCGAAGGACAATGGCTCGCACCGTTTCTGCATGGGCGCGGCGTGGCGCAACCCCAAGGACCGCGACATGCCCGCGATTGTCGAGATCGTGAAGGGCGTGCGGCAGATGGGCATGGAAACCTGCATGACCTTGGGCATGCTGACGCCCAAACAGGCGGATATGCTGGCCGAGGCTGGCCTCGATTATTACAACCATAATATCGACACCAGTCCCGAGCGTTACAACGAGATCATCACCACACGGACGATGGAGGATCGGCTCGAAACGCTCGGCCATGTGCGCAAAGCAGGTATCAATGTGTGCAGCGGCGGCATTGTCGGCATGGGCGAAACGCGCGCCGACCGGGTGGGCTTCATCCACACGCTGGCGACATTGCCACAACATCCCGAAAGCGTGCCGGTCAACGCGCTGGTGCCGGTAAAGGGCACCGTGCTGGGCGACATGCTCGCCGATACGCCGCTGGCCAAGATCGACGATATCGAGTTCGTCCGCACCATCGCGGTGGCACGCATCACCATGCCGATGAGCATGGTGCGACTGAGCGCGGGGCGCGAGAGCATGACCGAGGCGACGCAGGCGCTTTGCTTCATGGCGGGCGCGAACAGCATCTTCACGGGCGACAAGCTGCTGACTGCGGCCAATGCAGGCGACGACAAGGACGCGGCGTTGATGGCGAAGCTGGGACTGCGCTCGATGGAGGCGGAAGAGCCGCTTAGGGCGTGTAAGGCGTTGGAGGCAGCGGCGTGATCTGGTTTTTGTTGGCAGTAGCCGAACCAAATTTGGATGCTGAAATTGACGCATGCCGAGCGCCTGGCGATTACCGTCCGCTGACCTTGTGCTTGGCTGAACGGTCGTTCGAACGAGCGGATGTTCTGCTGAATGCTCAATGGGCAATCACTTATCCCTATGTGAAAGCCAACAACGGACGAAAGGCAGCACAAAAGCTGCGAGAAGCGCAGCGCGCCTGGATCAAGAAAAGGGATCGCGAATGCGAGGCTGAAGCTGCTCCGACACCGTCAACTCAACAGGGTCGTAATTTTATGGGCTGCATGGATATCAGGACGGAACACCGAACCGCTGAGTTGCGCGCAATGGTTGGAAAGCAATAATGCTCAAAAAAATTCTGATCACAACCTTATCGGTCTGGCAAGTAGCCCTTTCGACTGCTGCCTTTGCTTGTTCACCGCCTAGTGACAAAGCTTTGAATAAGGTGAGTGATGTGGTCGTGTTTGGGACTACAGAATTCCGTGATCAAAGCATGAGCGGAATCCTTACCGCGAGACGGATTGAAAAGGGTGTGCGCGCCAAAACCTATCGGATCGTTTGGGAGCCGCAATCTTATCAGGGGGTGGAAACGGCTTGCCCTAGTTGGCTTCCTTTGAATGATCGGGAGCAAGGAACCTATTTTCTGAAAGCGCGAACCGACGGTTCGTATGAGGTTCTCCATGTAAACAATCGCAGACGAGTCAAATAAATGTTCAAAAAAATCCTGATCGCAAATCGTGGCGAAATTGCTTGCCGGATCATCAAGACCGCGCGCCGCATGGGGATCGCGACCGTTGCGGTCTATTCGGATGCCGATGCTCGCGCGCCTTTTGTGGCGATGGCCGACGAGGCGGTGCATATCGGGCCTTCGCCTGCCGCGCAGTCTTACCTGATTGCCGAGAAAATCATCGACGCGTGCAAACAAACGGGCGCGGAGGCGGTGCATCCCGGCTATGGCTTCCTGTCCGAACGCACCAGCTTTGCAGAGGCGCTGGCCGTAGAGGGCATCGCTTTCATCGGCCCGCCGGCGAACGCGATTGCCGCGATGGGCGACAAGATTGAGTCGAAGAAACTGGCGATGGTTGCGGGGGTCAATGTCGTGCCGGGCTTTGTCGGCGAGATCAAGGATACCGAACATGCGGTGCGGATTTCGGCGGAAATCGGCTATCCGGTGATGATGAAGGCGAGCGCGGGCGGCGGCGGCAAGGGGATGCGGCTTGCCTATAATGAGGCGGACGTGCGCGAAGGTTTCGAGGCGACCAAGCGCGAGGGGCTGAATTCGTTCGGCGACGACCGCGTCTTTATCGAGAAATTCATCCTCAATCCGCGCCATATCGAAATCCAGATATTGGGCGACCAGCATGGCAATATCCTTTACCTGAACGAACGCGAATGTTCGATCCAGCGGCGGCACCAGAAGGTCGTCGAGGAAGCGCCTTCGCCGTTTGTTACGCCCAAGATGCGT
>JANOIK010000641.1:0-1709 GCA_031407585.1 Planctomycetota bacterium
GTCGCCGCCGATGAGCGTGACGTTCGCAATTTCCAGCTCGGCGCCGGGCACATCGCGGGCAAACGAGGTGAGCACGATCTCGCTGCCCGCATCGGGGGCGCCCATCTGGATCGCGTACATCGTCTTGCCGTCTTTGCTCACCGTGAAGCGGAAGTGCTCCGGCCCGTACGGCGAGCGGCTGGCGCGGTCGCCCATGTCGGCGTCGGGGCCTTCGCCGAACACGGTCCACGGGCGGGTCGCGTAGATCGCTTCGCCGTTCACGTCGAGCCATTTTCCTACTCGCTTCAACAGGGCGATCGTCTCATCGTCGAACGTGCCGTCGGCCCGCGGGGGGACGTTCAGCAGCAGGTTGCCGTTCTTGCTCACGATGTCGATGAGCTTGTCGACCACGGCGTTCGCGTCTTTGTACGGCACGCGGCGGTTGTAGCCCCAGGGGCCGATGCTGTCGTCGGTCTGCCACGGCTGCGGGCGGATGTGGCCGCTCTTGCCGCGCTCGATGTCGTAGGTGGCTAGACCCTCGAAAAACGGCGCCCGCTTCGGACCCTTGTCGCCCTTGTGCGTCATCACGCCTTCCTGCCGGCCATCGTGCCACGACATGTTCGCGTTGTAGAACTCGGCGAACAGCCGCAGGCCGGTGCGGCCCTCGTCGGCGCCGGCGAAGGGGACGGCGCTGTCGAGATAGTAAAAGTCGGGCTTGTAGTTCTCGATCAACTCGCGGTGGCGGAGCAGACAGTATTCGCGCCACCAGACGGGCGCATCTTCGGTGTCGGCGCGGTTGCCGTCGTAGTACTTCAGCAGATACAGGTCCTGGAAGCGCGGGTCCTCGCCGTCGTACGCCACGCCGGCAAGCGGGCCTTTCTTATCGGCGCCGTGGGCGGGCTGGATCCAGGAGAGCGTGCGGTCGAAGTGCGTCGTAAAACCCCAGCGCAGGCCGTGGTCGAGCGTCGCCTTGCGCATCATGCCGAGCAGGTCCTGCTTAGGGCCCATGTTCACGGCGTTGTAGGGCGTGAGCCGCGAATCGCCGAGCGAGAAGCCGTCGTGGTGGACGGCGCAGGGCGTGAAATACCGGGCGCCGGCTTCTTCGAAGAGGTCGAGCCAGGCGTCGGCGTCGAACTTCTCCGCCTTCCACAGCGGGATGAAGTCCTTGTAGCCGAACTTCGAGGGGTGTCCCCACGCGTCGACGTGGTGGCGGTAGACGGGGCCGCCCTCCTCGTACATGTCGCGGGCGTACCACTCGCCGAACTCGGCGACGGAGTAGACGCCCCAGTGGACGTAGATGCCGAACTTGGCGTCGCGGAACCACTCGGGGGTTTGGTAGTTGCGGAGGGAGTCGACGGTGGGTTCGAAGGGGGGGATTTTTGTGGCGGGTTGTTGGGCGCGGAGAGGGGAGGTGATGGAAAGCGTCAACAACATAGTCGCGAAGATGCAAGCACGGCGTAAAACGGTCTCCGACTGGGGCAATGTCCGGTGGCGGGGACGCGCGTTTGTGTTTTTTTGGACAGAATGCATCGTTTTGACTTGGTCGATTGGTGGGTGAGTCGAGAAACCTCGAGACGTCGTGATCTGCGGGGAGCGTGAGTCGGTGCTTTGAAGTGACCGCTTTGGGGCCCATACTGTCCGCTTTTGCGGGTTTATGGTCCGGTTCGAGCGGCATTGTGTCCGCGCGTGCGTCATCTCGGGTCGATTTTTCGTGTCGCGCATGGAACGGC
>JANOIK010000642.1:0-5370 GCA_031407585.1 Planctomycetota bacterium
CGATCTGGCCGCGCCAATACATGGCGCCGTCGCGCCGCGGCATCTGCCAGGCGTTCGAATTGACCGTCGCCAGCGGCTGGCGTCGCAACAACTTGCTCGGAAAATACGACTTCGCCCCCAACGGCGAGGGCCTCAGCGAAGCGGGTCGCCTGCGCGTCGAATGGATCCTGGCCAACGCGCCGCCGCAGCGCCGCACGATCTTCGTGCAACGCGGAGCCGACGCCCAACAGACGGCCGACCGCGTCGAAGCCGTGCAGCTCTTGGCGTCGAACTTCGATTCCAACGTGGCGCCGATCAACGTTCAGGAAACCTATATGCAGGACTTTGGTCGCCCTGCCGCGACGGTCGACGCCGTGTTTACCGGCTTCAGCGCAAACCAGCCGCTGCCCGTGCTGCCCGAGAGCACGTCGAATTCGACAGAACAGTAAAATCACGCACGCCGCGCCTCGGCGCAGCGAACCACTCGCGGCTCGGCAAGGACGCCGTCCGCAGCAGAACGAGCCAGGGAGGGCGCGGTGCAAACTATTCGCTCTACACGAGCCGCCGCGGCATGTCTTGTCGCGTGCCTTGCTTCGGGAATTTGGATGCTCGGCGCCGGCGCTGCGAGCGCGCAGGGCCCGGCGCCATTTGGTCCCGCCGTCCCGCAGCCGACGTGGACCCAACGCCTGATGTCGCCGTTCACCGGCGGGTCAGACGCTGACAAAGCGCAGCGCGACGCCGCTGCCTCCGCGCAGGCGGCTGAGGAGCAACGGCTCCGATTCGATCCGCTCGCGCTGGGCAACGGCACGGGCGAGCCGACGCCCGACTTTTTCGTCGGCATGGCAGAGATAAGCGCCCGCGGCGGCAACGTGCCGCAGGCCCGCCAGCTTTACCAGAAGGCGCTCGCCAAGCAGCCGACGCACCTCGAAGCGCTCTTAGGCGCCGCCCGCATGGAAGATCGCGAAGGCCACCTCGACGTCGCGACCACACTCTACCAGCGTGCGGCCAACGCGCACTCGAATAACCCGACCGTGCTGAATGATCTGGCTTTGTGCCTGGCTCGCCAGAATCAAATCCCCGCTGCCGAGCGCGCCTTGCAGCGCGCCATTCAACTCGACCCCGCCAAGCCGCTCTATCGCAACAACATGGCGAAGGTGCAGATCGAGCTGAACCGCCTCGACGTTGCATGCACGCATCTGGCCGCCGTCTACCCGGCGCCGATCGTCAACTACAACATGGGCGTGCTGCTCTTCCAACGCGGCCGTAATGCCGAGAGCGAGCGCTACCTCAACGGCGCGCTGGCCATGGAACCGCGCATGGTCGAGGCCCGGGCGATTCTGGCTCAGATCCACCCGCAACAGCCCGTGTACCAAACCGCTCGGGCGCCGCAGCGTCCGATGACGTTCTCCGCTCCGGTGGATGTGACAAGCGAGTCGCCGATCAATCCGACGCCGGTCGGACCGCAATTGATCGACACCGGCGCCCCGTCGATGCCCGAAATCGACACGGCCTCAGCCCCCACGCTGCTCCCGCCGATCAATTGATTGTCGACGGGGTGCCATGCCCACGTCGGCGTGGGCATGGCCGGGCAGTTCGCACGGCGCGAACAACAACTCAACGCGCCGAAGGCGCAACGAAGTAAGGCAACGTCGGCGCCGGCGTATGCTCTGAAGCAGGCGGAGCTGTCGTCGGTTCCGGCTGCGAGACATTCGACGACACGGGCACGCTACTCGCGCCGTCATCAATCGTGGGAATCGGCGCCGCAGGCGGAGAGATCTCCGCGGCGAGTTGGGGTTCGCCGGGCGTCAACGCAGCCTCGTCCGTCAATGGGCTCGCCGGCTCCTGCGAGGCCCAGACCGTCGCCGGCGTCTGCGGCGCTCGCTTCGGCGTGGCCTGGACAATGCGGAACAAAACCGTTCCGACCAGCGCCGCGGTAAACAGCCCCAGCAGCCCGAGGCCCACGACGGCCTCGCGGCGCGGTATGACTTCCGGTTCATCCATGAACGCTGCTCCTCGTGTCACTTAACCCATCGTCGCCCGCTCCGCGACGCGCAGCTTCGCGCTGCGAGCCCGGGGATTGCGAGCCGCCTCGGCGTCGCTCGCCTCGATCGGCCGCCGCGTGATCACCTGCAGTCGTGCGTCGTCGCGGAACGCCTGCTTTACGATCCGATCTTCCAGCGAGTGAAAGCTGATTACCGCCATGCGTCCGCCCGGCGCTAGGCAATCGGGCAACCGAGCGAGGGCTCGCTCCAAGTTGCCGAGCTCGTCGTTCACCGCGATTCGCAGGGCCTGAAACGTTCGCGTCGCCGGGTCGATCGCATGCACGCGACTCCGCGGGACGCACGATCGTACCAAAGTTGCCAACTCCGCCGCAGTCCGAATTGGCGTCTGCTGGCGCCGCTCGACGATTCGCCGGGCGATCCGCCGGCTGAATCGTTCCTCGCCGTAGCGATAGATGACGTCCGCGATGTCCTGCTCGCGCAGCCGCTCGAGTAGCCGCCACGCCGGTTCGCCGCTGGTGGCGTCGAACCGCAGGTCGAGCTCCCCGTCGGTCTGAAAGCTAAAGCCCCGATCGGCGTCGGCGAGCTGGTCGCTCGAAAGGCCCAGGTCGAGCAGGATGCCATCGACTGTCGCGACGCCGAGCTCGGCGAGAATCTCCGGCACATCGGCGTAGCTGACCGCGGCAACATCGATGGGCAGGCCGCGCAGCGTCTCCGCGGTGCGCTCGACCGCGCTTTGGTCGAGATCGACGGCGATCACGCGGCCCCCGGGCTGCACGCGCTCGGCGAGGGCCCGCGTGTGGCCGCCGCCACCGAGCGTGCCATCGACGAACACGCCCCCCGGCGCCGGGCGAAGCTGCTCGATCACTTCATCCAGCAATACGGGAACATGAATCGTGGCGCCGCCCATGCAGGCCAGCTTAGCCGCGAATCACGCTGAGCAAAACGCCCGTCATAAAAACGCCTCTGCCCAAAGTGCATCCATGCACTTCGGTGAAGAGGCCGCGTGGCTCGCAAGCGACGGGCGAAGCGTGTCGCTCGCAGCCAACTTCCGCTCTCGAGGCAGTCCCTGCATCGAGCGGGAAAACCGACAACCATCCCGACCCAAGGCTGTGGCCCTGCTTGGGTCGGAGATGGTTGCCGTAACGACTCGTCGTGTCTCCTCTAACGCGGTTGAACGGGAGCGCCGGCTGGAGGCGCTTGCAATTCAGCAACTTCGGTCGGAGCTTTCGCCGTGGTTCCAACGGACCCGACGAGCGCGATCTCAGCCAATTGGTCGTACTGCGGCTCGCAGCGGGCGACGTACTGCTCCCACTTCTCCACCGCCCAAATCTCGACGTGATCGCGCACGCCCACGATCATCACCTCGCCAGCGAGCTCAGCCCATTTCGCCAATTCCACCGGCAGGCGAAGGCGCCATTGGCGATCGGGAACCACGGACGCCGTTTGCGAATAAAACAGCCGGCTGTAGTCGCGAACCTCGCGTGCTGCGGGCGACCCAGCGGCCAGCCGTTCGGCGAGTGCCGCGAAGACCAGCTCCGGGTAAACGGCCAGGCAACCATCCAAACCCGGCGTGAGATAGAACCGTAGGTAATCGGGGTCGGCCCCGGTCTCGCGGAACTGCCGGGGGAGGGGCAGCCGCTGCTTATCGTCGAGGGCGCGGCGAAATGACCCGGTAAACAGCACAGAGTTGCCCCCACAACACCCCAAAACTCACCATCGGCCCCCAAGATACCGCAACGCGTCCCACCGTCAACGGCGATCAAAGCCGGGTTTTCTCGGCTTGAAATGTGAGGACGCGGGTTTTTCCCGGCTCTGGGAGGCTTTGCGACGGGTTCAAATTTTTTGGAATTCCGCGCGACGGTGTTTGGAGTGCGATGGAACAAGGACACATCGCCGGGGATGGCTGGGCACCGGCGGCGGCCCCTATACTTGCGAGTTCCCTGCCGGGCGCCCCCCGGTCGAGTGGGGAACGGAGTCATGTGCGTCATGGATGCCTGGTTCGATTACGAACTGCCGCCGGAGCTTGTCGCCCAGGAACCCCTGCGCAATCGGGCTGACGCGCGGCTGATGATCGTCGACCGCGCGCGCGGCTCGATCGACCACGCCCACATTCGCGATCTGCCCGAGATCCTGCGCGCCCAGGATCGACTGGTACTCAACGACACGCGCGTCGTACCCGCGCAGCTACGCGGGCAGCGCATCGAGACGGGCGGCCGTTGGCAGGGCCTGTTCCTGGGGCAGTTTCCTGACGGCGAGTGGAAGCTGCTGTGTAAGACTCGCGGACACCTGCGGGCGCCGGAGCCGGTCACGCTGCTCGACCGCGACGGGCGCCCCGCTGCCAAGCTGTGGCTCGTGGAACGCCTGGACGATGGCCAGTGGCGCGCCCGGCTGGACGAGCCCCAGGACGCGCACGCCCTCTTGGAACGCATTGGGCGCGTCCCTCTGCCCCCGTACATTCGCGGCGGGAACATGGTCGACGCGGACGTCGAGCGTTATCAAACTGTCTTCGCGCGGCGGCCGGGGGCGGTGGCGGCCCCCACGGCGGGGCTGCACTTTACGCCAGATCTGCTCAAACTCCTTTCGCAGCGGGGCGTCAAGCTTTCAGCCGTGACGCTCCACGTGGGCATGGGCACGTTTCGGCCGATCGCGGTCGAGGATCCGGCCCAGCACATCATGCACGCCGAGTGGGCCGAGCTATCGGCCGCAGCGGCTCGCGAGATCGCCCAGACGCGGCAATCTGGCGGTCGAATCGTCGCGGTGGGGACCACCGTCGTGCGAACGCTCGAGAGCGTAGCCGCGGCTCAAACCGAAGCCGGAGCGAGCGAACTGCTCGCGCCGTGGACGGGCGATACGCGGCTGTTCATTCGGTCGCCGTACGAATTCCGCGCGGTCGACGCGCTGCTCACCAACTTCCACTTCCCGCGGACGACGTTGCTGCTGTTGGTGCAGGCGTTCGGCGGGTCGGAACTGCTGCGCCAGGCCTATGCCGAGGCCGTGGCGGAGCAGTACCGCTTCTACAGCTACGGCGACGCGATGCTCATTCAGTAGAAGTGGGCGGTCGGCAGTGGGCGGTGGGCAGTGAGACGACTGCACTTCGCGCGCGTCAACCGTGAGCTTTCCACGTCTCCATCGACTTCGATCGCGTCGTCGTAGCCGTCTTGTCTACGAACCCAGGACTCCTGAAAGTTGGGAGCCGGAGTTGTTGAAACTGTCGCCGGCGGATTGGGCCAGGACGTTCACCGAGGCAATGCACGCTCCTACGATGAGGGCGAGCATCACCGCGTATTCCACGGCCGTTGGGCCGTCCTCGCGTACCAGGAATTGTCGTATGAAATTTGCCATCGGGGCGCCAAGTGTCTAACCATCATGGTTTACCAAGAGAGCCTAT
>JANOIK010001332.1:0-3356 GCA_031407585.1 Planctomycetota bacterium
CGAGATCGGGCCGTACCTCTCGTACTACAATCTCGAACGCCGCCACAGTTCCCTCGGATACCTCAGCCCCATCCCATTCGAAGCCCTAAATAACGCCCCGATTTAGCGAGTTCGACTGTCCGAAAATTGCCGAGCACCTCACCGTGCTGGCGGTGATCGTCGAGCGTGATCGGTTTTTTTTCGTGTACATGGGTGGCACTGGCTCCCGTCTGTCTGGTGAGTGTGGTGAGTATGTATGAGTGAGTGTTTTCCGCCCTCGTGCACGTTCGCGTGTGTGCGCGCCCGCGCGTGCATGGGAAACTGCGATTAGAGAGGAGTGGGAAACACTCGCCATACTCACCACACTCACCTACTGGCATTTGAAAAAACGGCCAATTTCCAACGGTACGCCCGTTTAGAAGGCTCGCCGCGCTCCAGTATCACCCGTACTTGTCTGCCATCGTCGGCCGGGATATCGAACACACGGTCGCGTTTTTCGGCGATCATTTTGCCCAGCTTCACGCGCTGGCTTTGCTCGCTGCCGTCGCCGAGAGGCTGCGCCTCATCGTCATGGGCCAAGCTCCACAAGTCGCGGACGGTGGTTTCGCCGTCGCCGTGCTGTTCCCACCACGCCGCCAGGAACGAGCACCACGCGGCACCCTCAGTGTCCGACTCGTCGTAGAACTCAGAGAGGTTCGAGAGGAAGCCGGCCACGCCAACGACGTTAAGAACGCCGCCAATGACCTCCGACCATTGCTCAAACATTCCCAGCGTCGTATTGCCCGGCGGCCTCCCAGCTGCGATCCACGCCCGAATCATTGTCAGAGCCGCCCACACTAAGAGCCCCCGGTTTTTGTTTGCCCACTCGCGCAGGTTAACGTGGCGAAAAGCAGATCGCAGCCACGGCCGATCGGTCTGCGCGTCGAGCCGAATGCGGATTGTCCGCCGTGCTATCTCCGTGCTCACCGCGGGGTTATTCCCGGTGGCAAGCCAGGTGCATCGCACCGGCAGTCGCACCATTTCGGAGGCGCCGAGGATTCGATCCTCCCACGTTGTCGCCGTAATGCCGGAGGCGAGCGCGGCGCAGTCGAGCCGACGCCTCAAGTTGTCAATCAGCAGCGACGACGGGCTGCCGATAAGCTTGGCCGTCATTCGCTTACGCCATTCGTCTTCGTCCCGGCCTTCCGTCATGGTGGGGATCGGCTGCCCCGTAGCGGGCAGCGCGAGCATATCGACCAACAGAGTCGCGCCCGTTCCCGGCGATGGTTTCTCGAATAGGTGCAACGGCGTGGGGCCGTCGATTAAGTCGCGGGCGAATGGCAGCAGCAGCGCGGCAACGCCATGAGCGATTTCGCCGTTGCCGACGAAAGGAAAGTCGCCCAGCAACTCCTCGGTTATCAAGAGTCTCGCGCTCTCCAGATCTGAGCCGGTGGGCCGCAGCGGGACGTCGGGAACCTCGAAGCCCGCGGCGGGCGCGTAGTAAGAAGCTGTTTCAAAACGTGATTTTCACTTGTGCGAATCGTTTGGCGCAGAGGATGGCTGCGGCCAACTCATGAAAGGCTTGGAAGTGCTCTCCGCATCGCTCATAGCAGAGCTTCAGTCGTCGGAAGTTTCCGAACCAACTGAGGGTGCGTTCGACGACGTAGCGCGTCTTGCCGAGCCCGCTGCCGTGAGCGCGCCCCTTTCCCAGCGGAGCAAGCAGCGGCTTGATTCCCAGCCCCTCCCCCAGCGTCCGCAGCGCGGCGGAGCCGTAGCCGGCGTCCCCTTGCAAGACCTTGGGCTTGGTGCGGGGGCGTCCCCTGGGTCCGGCGATGGCCGGCATGTTGACCACCAGCGGCAACGCCATCCGGTCGTCGCGGACATTGGCCGGCGTCGTTCTCACCGCCAGGGGAATGCCTTCAGCGTCGGTCAACACATGACGCTTACAGCCCGCTTTCGCCCGGTCGGTCGGATTGGGGCCCGTGTGCGCCCCCCAAAAACGGCGCGGACGCTGGCGCTGTCGATCACAGCGCGCTGGAGATTGATCGCGCCGGCTTTGCCCAACTGCGCCAGCAGCAGCGTGTGCAAGTTCGACCAGACCGCCAACGCGGTCCACTCGGAGAACCGTCGCCAGCAGGTGCTGCCGCTGCCGCAACCCATTTCGGTGGGCAACGACTGCCAGGGAATGCCCGTCTTGAGCACGAACACGACGCCCTTGAGCGCCTGGCGGTTGCTCACCCGCGGCCGTCCGCCCTTGGGGGATGGCTCCGGCTCCGGCGGCAACAATGGTTCGATCTGCTTCCACAATTCATTAGACACAAGTTCTGCCATGCGCGAGCCTCCTTGCTTGACGCGATGGCGGGATGTTACTGACTCAGCTCCGGTTTTGAAATAGCGTCTAAACAGGGAAGGCGATGAGTCGGCCTGCAATGGTGACAAAGTCGGCAGAAATTCCGGGCAGACAGCGGCATCGGCGCAACGCGAATGAGCGAGGCGGGGCGGCTGGGCGTCGAGCCCGTTATGCTCACCATGGGGCGGCCAGTACCTAGAAGTAAGTGAACCTTGAATTGCCGGATTCGACGACATCCCCGGCGACTTTGACGCGGATGCGCGCGAAATCGTTAAGAAGGGGCGGGACTGACGGTTCAAGAAGGCGGAGAAGGGGAAGTTGTCGCTGCGGGCGGAAGGCTGAGATTAAATCGAAAAGGGCGTTCGATGCGTCGGGCGGGGTGACGTACGCGCGCTGCCAAATGACATGAAACTTCGGTTCTTGCAACTGATGCGGACACGCCCGTCACTAAGGAGCCAGATCGCCGTACCAATAGGCGGCCGTAACTTCGCCACCCACGAAGATGTCGCTCCCCGCAATAAATCCGCCGGCCGGGCCCATGACAAGCGCGGCCGCATTCAGAGATGGGCGGCGGAATGCAACCCGTTCAGTGCCGGAACGCGCCGATACGGCTGATCGGCTAGGCGATGGAGCGCCACACACCATCTGGGAGGCATCTTTTTCGGTGACTGGTGTGCGCACGACTTCATTTTTGTCGCATTACTGGGCGGCCGGTGAAGAACTTACTCACCTCCCGAATCCAGATGACGGAACTAGCCACGGCGGTGCAGTATACCCAATCGCGCGGCGCCAAGTTCGTGGTGGAAAACGCGCGCTGCAGGAACGGCACGTAAATCACAGCCACGTGCAGTGCGAGCGACAAGGCAACCGCGCCCCACAACCAAGGATTCCGGAACAACCCGCGAAAGGCGCTTCGTTCGTCAGATCGCGAGTTAAACACATTAAAGAGCTGAAACATGACGAGCGTCGTGAAGGCCATCGTTTGCGCATAACGCAGGTCGCCATTTGCGTCAATGAGGCCGCCGGCGAGCGTTGCATCGAGCATCAA
>JANOIK010000074.1:0-7504 GCA_031407585.1 Planctomycetota bacterium
AGCGGGCGGGCGCGCTACTAACCCACCCAGCGAGCCGATTGAACGGAACCAAATAATTCCGCAGCCCGCGCCACACCACGCTCAGCGTCAACTGCACCGAGCTGATGCCGCCCCACGCCTGCTGCCAGTCGCCCCCGCCGCTTGCGGACGAGTCCAGATGCTTCATCTCCGGCGGGCACGGCGAGTGGTCCGACCCGATCGTGTCGATCGTGCCCGCCAAGAGCGCCTCCCACAATCGGGTGCGGTCCTCCCGATCGCGAATCGGGGGGGCGCACTTAAAACGCGGATCGGCGCCGGCGAGGCGGGCCGCGTAAAAATGCAGGTAGTGCGGGCAAGTCTCCACCGTGAGCGGCACGCCGTCAAACTTCGCCCAGAAAAAATGGCTCGTCAGCGGCCCGCTCGCCAGATGGACCACGTGGATCGGGGCCCGGAATTCCGTCGCCAGCGCCCGCAGTAATTCGACCGCCGCCCGCTCGAACTCCCGCGGACGCGACGCGAGCCAGTCGAAATACGAATTGATGGCCGGGGGCTCGCGCTCGACCGGTCCCACCATCTCGGCATGCACCAACAGTGGCACGCCGCGCCGCTTGAGCAGGGGCAGCACATCGCGAAATTCCTTCTCCCCCGTCGCGGGAAACACGGGCAGCCCCGAGTCGCACATAAACGCCTTCACCCCGCACACGCCCGCGTCGATCAGTGGCTCGACATCGGCAAGGTTCCCCGGCACTAGCCCCCCATGAAACCCTACGTCGACCCAGCACCTCCCCTTCGCGGCTTGCCGCTTAGCGTCCAGCGCCGCCACCGTCGTCGTCACGGGCAAACTATTCAGCGGCATATCCACGAGCGTCGTCACCCCGCCCGCCGCCGCCGCCCGCGTCGCCGTTTCAAACCCCTCCCAGTCGGCGTTCCCTGGGTCATTGATGTGCACATGCGAATCCACGAGCCCCGGCGACACGACCAGATCGCCAAGATCCTCGACCTGCACACCCGCCGGCACATCCTCGCGCCGCAAGATCGCCTCGATCCGCCCGCCCGAAACAACGACGGCCGCCGCGCGCACCTCCTCCGGCGTCACCACGCGCGAACTGATCAGGGCGAAACGATCGTTGTTAGGCATTCAATGCACCAGAGTGAACCGCCAAGGTCGCAAATGGGGAGAAGGAAGTTTTACCACGACGACACAAAGACACGACGAAAGATAACTAGAAGTGGCTACAAGTGATCTCGATCAATCCACTTCTTTGTCTTTCTCCCCCGTCGTGCCGTCGTGTCGTCGTGGTGAACTTTAATTCTCTTCCTTGGCGTCCTTGGCGGTTAATCTTCCTGCTCCCGACAAACGCTCGCACTTATGCTCCCATGCGGTTCGTCCGTCGGCACGAACAGCACGTTGGGGTTGTCGAGGTCGAACGGCGACAGGTCGACCAGATGCCGGTGCAGGTTCGGCATCGACAGGCTGATCTCCTCGACCGCTGGCTCCGCGTCGAGCACGCCCGAGCACATTTCGTAGAGCGTCGCCTGCACCGACGGGCTGAATCGGGCCGCAAATTCGTGAATCAGCTTGCCGCGAATCCGCCGGCGAATTCCCCGCCAGTCGTCCGGCGTGTCGTTGTACGACCAACCCGCGGTCACGGCCGTCGCGAAGATGCGGTCGTCGGTTTCCTTGAGCGTCGTGAACTCGTCTCGCACGAACTTCGCAAATCCACTCTCGGTCGTCTTCAGGAGCACGAGCCCCTCGAGCCCGCACTCGATCGTCCCTTCGGGCTCGCCCTCTCCGGTGCGATTGACCAGCGCCTGGCATGTGTTCTGCTCGGTGCTCGACCCCATAAACGCGTGCGGATGCTCCTTGCCGCCCGCAGCGATCCGCTCCCACGGCCGCTCGGTCACCTTCACCATCGCCTGTGACACGTGGTCGAAATTTTCGACAAAGTGGCTGCCCAGCGTCCACGCGAACGTCTCGACCTCGCGCACATCCAGCTCGCGAGCGAACGCGTACACGGTGTTCTTCATCGTGTCGGTGGGAATCACCCGCGCGTTGTCGCCCTTGGTGTACGACGAATCAAAGTCGCCGTCGAGCTCGACGTCGACGCTCAACTCGACGATCTCATGCACCGGCGTATCGCGATACACCTTGGTGAGCCGCACCCGCGACTTGCCATAACTCTGCGTCCAAACTTTATGCGGCATCCGAAGTACTCCCATCCGCCCTTGTACTCAAAGCTTCGTGAACCGGATCTCTCGCAAAGGCGCTAAGGCGCAAAGAAGAACGCAAAGAAATACATGGAGAAATGGTGGAGAACGGGCACGCTCGTCCGCCTTCACTCCATTTCCTTTCTAGTATTTCTTCTTCTCGTCTTTGCGTTCTCCCTTTGCGTCTTTGCGCCTTTGCGAGAGGTCCCCTTCAAACCGCCAAAGTCGCTAGCGTCCTTGCAAGCACTTCCACGCCGGCGCGGATCGCCTCCGGCGAGGCGTACTCCTCCGGCCGGTGGCTGATTCCGTCACGGCAGGGGATGAAAATCATCGACACGGGGCATAATAGCGACATGAACGTCGTGTCGTGATACGCCCGGCTCATCATACGTTGGCAAGCCAGGCCGGCGTCCGCGGCTGACGCCTCGATCGCGGCGATGATCGCCTCGTCGCACGTCACTGGCGGGTCGGCGTTGATCAGCTCCACGCTCGTCGTCACCCCGCGCTCGGCGCCAAATGGCTCCGCGGCGGCGCGAATGCGCTCCAGCACGCGATCGCGGCGCGGGCCGTCGATGTCGCGCACGTCGATCTCCACCATCACGTCACGCGGAATGCTGTTGACCGCCCGCGGGTGCACATCGAGCACCCCGACCGTGCCGACCGTCTCAGCGCCGCCGAGTTCCAATGCCGCGGCCTCCACCTCAAGCGCGAGCTTCGCGGCCGCGAGCAGCGGATCCTTGCGATCGGGCATGTAAACACCGCCCGCATGGCCGCCGGGGCCTTGGTACCGCACGCGCAGCGCCGCAGGGGCCGAGATGGCCGTTACAGCGCCGATTGGAATTCCCGCCCGCTCCAACAGCGGCCCTTGCTCAATGTGCAGCTCGACCCACTTCTCGTAAAAGCCTTTTGTCAACCGCACGTCCGCGAGCGAGCCCTGGCACCCCGCCGCCGTCCGCACAGCTTCGAGTGTATTGCCCTGCTCGTCGACGAGCCCCGCGGCCTTCGCCGGGTCCAGTTGCCCGCCCATGAGCCGGCTGCCGAGACACCCGTACCCAAACCGCGTCGGCTCCTCGCTCGTGAGCATGACCATCTCGATCGACCGCCGCGGCCGCACGCCCGCGCGCTGCAGCGCGCGGATCGCTTCGAGGCCGCCGAGCACGCCGACCGTGCCATCGTACATCCCGCTGAACGGAATCGCGTCGGTGTGCGAACCAGTCGCGATGGCGGGCAGCGCGGAGTCAGTCCCCTCGAACCGCGCGAACAGGTTCCCCACCGCATCAGTCCGCACGGCAAGCCCGGCGTCGCGGAACAACCCGGTGAGAAACGCCCGCGCCGCCATATCCGGCGGCGTAAACAACACCCGCGTCACCGCTGGCGCCGCGGCATCGGAGAATTGCGCGAGCTTTCTCAGCTCAGCGCTCACGCGCTCGGTGTCGATGTTCAATTTCAATGGACCCATCGCCGTTCTCGTTTAGCCGCGACGCGAAGTCCTCGGAGCGGAGCGCGTTTCCGCGCCACGCGCTCCGCTACGGAGGACCTCCGCGTCGCGGCTAAACATTGTTGCTCCGTCGTCACCCCAGCGGATCGCGGTTCACATCCTTGTAGTACAAATACCGCGCCGGCTCCTTGCCCATCGCCACGAACCACTGCGGGCAGTACGACCGCATCCAAATCACGTCGCCCGCCTGCACGGGATACCACGAGTCGCCCAGCCGGTACACGCCGGCGCCGTCGAGCATCAACAGCCCGTGCTCCATGACGTGCACCTCGACTTGCGGCAGCGCCGCCCCCGGCTGGTACGTAAAGACATTCACGGCCATGTCGAACGGTTCGTCGGTCGGCAGCAATGTTTGCAGCCGCGCGTCCTCGTCACCCATGAACGGCACGCCTTCGGCGTCGGCCACGCGCGCGACGACCGGCTCCGGCGCCGGCACGCCTTTGACCGCCGCGTATCGCTTCTCGAACAGCACGAACCGGCTCGGCGCCGCCGCCACGATCTCGTGCTTCCTTCCAGCCGGCACGTATGCAAAATCGCCCGGCTCGAGCATGTGCGGACCCGCATCGGCGATCGTCAGCCGCAGCCGCCCTTCGAGCGGATACACGACGCGCTCGACGCCAGACGCCGCCGGCCCGCTCGCACCTTCCGCGTCGAGCACCACGGTGGCCTGCGTGAAGCGCGCCCCCATCACCGGCGAAATATGCACCGCCGCCGTCGCCCCGCGCCACCCGGGCAACGGCGCCCACACATGCGAGTCCGGCGTGATCAACGCATGATCCGCGGCCACGCGACTTCGAGTAATGCCCAATGGATTCACAGAAAAAATCTCCGTCCCCCTCCCCTCGGCGGGGAGGGGGGAAGCGGCGGTGAAACTGTTCCACTCATTGAAGTCCTGCCGTTACTCCGCTCACTGCAAGCCGCTTCACAAAATCAATCATTGCCCGCAGCGCCGCCGCCACGTCGGGCTCCGTCACCGCCTCGTCGGGGTGATGGCTCACGCCGCCGGGGCTGCGCAAAAACAACATTGCGATCGGCGCCACCGCTGCCAGGACGCCCGCATCGTGGCCGGCGCCGCTCACCAGCCATTGCGGCTCATACCCGGCCGCGGCGACCGACTCCATCAGCACCTCGCTCAACCGCTGGTTCATCGCCACGGCCGCGTGTTCGTGATCATACTCCACGCGGACCGTCAAACGCGAGTCGCGCGCCAGCTCCTCGGCCAGCTCAACCAGCCGTGCGGTCGCGGCGGTTCGCACGGCGTCGCCGTGATGCCGAATGTCGAGCGACAGGCGCGTCCGACGCGGAATGCAGTTCACCGCGTTCGGCTCGACCTCGACGCGGCCCACGGTCGCGACCAGCCCGGTCGTGTCCTGGGCGAGCCGCTCGACCGCGAGCGCCCAGCGGCACGCGGCCGTAAAGGCGTCGCTGCGGCCGTGCATGGGCGCCGTCCCGGCGTGGCCGCCGTGCCCCGTCCACTCGACCGTCAGCCGCGTCTGGCCGGCGATGGCCGCCACGGCGCCCAGCGGCGTCCCCAGCATTTCGAGCAGCGGCCCTTGCTCGATGTGCGCCTCGAGATACGCGACGACGTCGCCCTTCGCCGCGCAACGTGGAATCTCCAGCGGATCGACGCCAAACTCCCGCAGCGCTTGGGCCATCGAGACGCCGCGCGAATCGCACAACCGCAGCAACTCGGCGTCGAACGTTCCGGCGAGCGCCCGACTCCCCAGAAACGGCACGCCATAACGCACGCCCTCTTCGTCGGAGAAGCCGTAAACTTCGACCGCCCAAGGCAACCGCTCGCCGCTCTCACGCAACGCCGCCACGGTCGCGATGCCGAGCATCACGCCAAGAATCCCGTCGTACCGCCCGGCGTCGATCACCGTGTCGAGGTGCGAGCCCACGACCACGCGCCGAGTCGCATCGCACCCCGGCGCCTCGAACCGCCCAATGAGATTCGCCGCCGCATCAACGCGCGTCGTCATCCCCGCGGCCTGCATCCACTGGCTCACCAGCACGTGCGCGTCGCGCATCGGCGCCGAGCAGAATGTGCGATGAATCCGCTGCGGATCTTCGCTGCAGCGAGCGAGCGCATCGCACCGGGCCAGCACTTCGGCCGCCAACTCCGCGATGCGCTCGTCGGGCGCCACAGGCTTCGCCCCGTTCTGTTCCGCGTCCGTGGCCGGGGTTTGCTTGACCACAATAGAAATCCCGCGGATAATTGACGACTCGGGCGGCCGCACGCGATGTCACGATTGCTTGATTCGCGCTTCCGATTATAGTCTCGGCACGCAAGCCGCGCAAGCGGCGCTCCCCTTGCAGAAGCGTCCCCCCAAGGCCCCCATGCGCGACCACCTGGTCCTCCACATCAACGGCGCTCGCCAGGTCGTCCGCGCTCCCGATGCGTTTCTTTCGCTCTCCGATTTCCTGCGCCGCCGCCTCGGCCTCGTCGGCACAAAAATTGTCTGCAGCGAAGGCGACTGCGGCGCCTGCACGGTCCTAGTCGGCAGGCCATCGGTGCCGCCCGATTCCGCATTCCCCATTCAGCATTCAGCATTCCAATACCGCCCCATCGACGCCTGCATCGCGTTCCTCTTTCAGCTCGACGGCGCCCACATCGTCACCGTCGAAGGACTCCGCCCCGACCAGGCGTTTCACGCAAACGCGGTGAACCCCGTGCAGCAGGCGATGATCGACTGCCACGGTTCGCAGTGCGGGTTCTGCACCCCGGGCTTCGTCATGACGATGACCGGCCTGCTCGAGTCACATGACGGGGCCGACGGCGACGCCCTCGCCGAACCCGACTGGCGCCGCGGCCTCACCGGCAACCTGTGCCGCTGTACCGGCTACACGCCGATTCTCGACGCCGCGCTCCAGGCGTGCGAAGCCGACCACCAACGCCTGAACGACCTTTACCCACCCGCACCGCTCCTCGCCGACGCCGCCGCGATCGCCTCCGAGCCGATCGAACTCGCATCGCCCCAAACATCCGACCCGGCGAGCCCGCTTCAGCGGGTGGCGTGCCCCGCCACGCTGGATGAAGCTCTTAGGTTCCTCGCCGCGAACCCCGACGCCCGACTCATCGCCGGCGCTACCGACGTCGGCGTCCGCACGAACAAATCCGGCCGCCTCCCGCCGCTGATCTGCGACCTCAACCGCGTCGCCGAGCTCGACTTCATCGAAGTCGCCGACAACGTGCTCACCTGCGGCGCCCGCGCGTCGTGGACGAACCTACTTGCCGCTTGCGGCTTAGCGGCCCCCGAGTTCGCCCGCATCCTCACCATCTTCGGCGCCCCCCAAATCCGCCACGCGGGCACCATCGGCGGCAACATCGCGAACGCCTCCCCCATCGCAGACTCGCTTCCCTTCCTCTACGTCATGGAATCGACGCTCGTCCTCGCGAGCAGCAGCGGCCGCCGCGAGATCAACATCAACGACTTCTACCACGGCTATAAACAGCTCGACCTCAAACCCGGCGAGCTGATCGCCGAAGTCCGCATCCCTCTGCCGGCGCCGGACGAAACGCTCCGCCTCTACAAAGTCTCCCGCCGCCGCGACCTCGACATCTCCACCTTCACCGCAGCGATTCGCTTGCGGCTTAGCGGTGAGACAATCGAATCCGCCTCAATCGCCCTCGGCGGCGTCGGCCCCACCGTCCTCCGCGCCCGCAAAACCGAGCAACATCTCATCGGCCAACCGCTCACACTCGAAACGATGGCCGCCGCGGGCGACCTCGCCGCCAACGAGATCACGCCACTTACCGACGTAAGAGGCGCCGCCAACTACCGCAGCCAACTCACCCGCAACATCTTCCTGAAGTTT
>JANOIK010000132.1:0-1698 GCA_031407585.1 Planctomycetota bacterium
ACCGACTTGCCTGAGATTATTCTGACACTGGCAAACGCGTGCTGTTTCTCTCGCCGACTGGATTGCCGGAAGCAACAGCGCGACCAGCACGCCAATGATGGCGATGACGACCAGCAGTTCGACCAAGGTAAAGGCAAATCTACGCATGGACCCGAGTTTACCCGTCGCCAATCCTAAATGCCATAATATGCCGCTTGAAGCTTCAAGCGATTTATGCCGGGGTTCGCCGCAGTATCGGCCCTTGGGCGTAGTTCGAGGCCGCCGGTGACGAGAATCGTGTGGCCGATCTGATTTTGCACGGTTACGCGCGCATTCTCGGTCCAATCGCTACGAACTGCGAACCGTCGCGAGCCCCTCGATCGCGACGGTGAACATCCCAATCGATGTGCGGGCTGTACATATCAGAGCGGGATTCGGCGTCACCGCGATTTACGAGTTTCGAAATCCATGCGCGAGTAACACGGAGACTAATAACGTCCCCAAAATCAAACGGCCGGGGGGTGTGGGGAAAAACCTCAGAAGGCGTGGGGTCCCCCCGGTGTAAGGCCACGAACGAATCATCCATCGGGACACGCCAGACGCGCTGCGGGCTAATTGTGGCCTCTCGGCGCCGGTTTGGCCACAGTCCGTACAGGGGTCCCCGGCTCGTCCCTCGCCCTCGATGCGAGCGCAAATCGGGAATGCGCTGCGAAAATGCTCATGGCGGCTAATCAGTCCCCCGACCGGATCAGCCCCGCGATAGCCTGTCGGATTGCCTGAGGCATCATCTCCCAATGGCTGACGACCTCGGCCCATTCGACGTCAGATGCGACGGCGTGCGAGGCCAAGCTTCCGCCTGCATTCCCGCCGCCGGCGCCAAAAATCGCGCCGCATTTTGCGCCGCCTCCTACCCCGATCTCGCTATTTCCCGAGGAATCCGGGGGTAGTTCGACACCCCTACGGACACTGCGCAGCCTCTTCTAGTAGCGCACGCCGTGGTATCTGCGCTGATCGGCGACCGTCGGACCCCTTTGCGCGCCGGTGCTTGGGGCGAACGCAAAGTTGTCGGAGCGGCCGCCTGAAAATTCTTGGCTGCTCCCCGGCGCCACCAAACCGCGTAGACCGCCACGGCGGAAAAAAGCGGCCAACACAAGAAAATGCTTGACCCACGGGGGCTCCGTCGGCGATACTTTTGCCCGCTGTCTGCTCACTCCTCGACCACAGTAGTGAAGTCTTCGACATTTCGGTTTCGGTAGATTCCCGGCGTCACCGCGGCGGGAACGTGACGGCAATCACGCATCAGGCGTGGCACGGCCTTTGAGATTGGCGGAGCGTCGCCGATCGCAACTTCGTGGTTCGCGGTCTGTCGATGCTCGATTGCTCGCCTGATAGGCGTCTGTCTTGCCGCTGCCGAGCTGGTGGCGATGACCTTAGGGGGCTTCTATGAGTGCCGCATCTCAAAACATTTTCGGGGCTCGCTTCGCGGTCCGTTGTCGCACAGGGGTTTGGATCGTTGGAATCGCGGTTGCGAGTTGGGCGTCGTGCAGCTCGCTCGCCTTCGCCGTGAATGCTACTGATACGGGAACCGCGGGCACGGCCGGCGCCAACGGCACAGCAGGCAACCCGGGCGGGAACGGCGGAACCGGGACCGACGGCGGCGACTCCACCGCCAACGCCACATCGACCGACGCCAGTAACACGGCGACGTCGACCGGCGGC
>JANOIK010000663.1:0-9283 GCA_031407585.1 Planctomycetota bacterium
TTCATCGCCGTACCGCGAACGTGCGGCCGACGACCCATCCACCGCTTGCGTCCCGCCTTGCCCAGCACGATGCCAAAGTTGTCCGGATTGCTGCACTCGCCCACCGTCGCGCGGCAGTCCGACGGAATGCGGCGAATTTCCCCGCTGGGCAGCGAAATCTGCGCCCACTCCGCCTCGCGAGCCATCAGCGTCGCGTGCGCCCCGGCGCTGCGGCAGAGCACCCCGCCGCGGCCCGGCCGCAGCTCGATATTGAAGATCGACGTATTCAGCGGCATTTTCGACAGCGGCAGGCAATTGCCCACCTTGGCCGGCGCGTCGGGACCGCTCATCACCGTGTCACCCGCGTTCAAACCGACCGGAGCGATGATGTACCGCTTCTCGCCGTCGGCGTAGAACAGCAGGGCGATGCGGGCCGTGCGGTTCGGGTCGTACTGAATCGAGTTGACCTTCGCGGGAATGCCGTCCTTGTTCCGGCGGAAGTCGATCATCCGGTACGCTTGCTTGTGACCGCCGCCGATGTGCCGCGAAGTGATTTTGCCTTGATTGTTGCGACCGCCGGTCTTGGTCTGGGGGCGCAGCAACGACCGCTCGGGCTTGGCGCCCTTGGTCAGCTCGGCGTAATCGCTCACCGTCGCGCCGCGGCGGCCAGCAGTCGTCGGATTGTATTTGCGTAAACCCATGATTCGTCTTTCATAAAGCCGACGATGGTATCGCCGGTCTTCGGAAGTCGGACCGGCGATGCCATCGCCGGCTTTATGCCCTTAGAACAAGTTGATCTTGTGCTCCGCGTCGAGCGTTACGATCGCCTTCTTCCAATCCTTCGTCGAGCCGCCCTTGAACTTCGAGCGACGCGGCTTGCCCTTGCGATTCTGCGTCGCGACCTTTACCACCTTCACGTCGAACAGCGTTTCCACCGCTCGCCGCACGTCGGCCTTGGTCGCCAGACGGCTAATCTCGAAGGCGTACGCATTGTTCCGCGTCGAGCGGTGCATACCCTTCTCGGTCACCAACGGCTTAACGATCACCTGGTGCGGTTCCAGCACAATGCTCGTCGTTGCAGGTACGTGGCGTGGCATGGCTTACTCCCCGTCCTTCTTGGCGGTCTTCGCGGGCTTGGCGTCGCCGCTCTTCAACTTCAGCGCGTCAATCGCTTCGGTCGTAATCAGCAGCCGCTTGGCCGAGAGCACCGACAAGGCGTTCAAATCGCTGGCCGACGACACGCTCACGCGGTCGATGTTGCGAGCGCTCTTGTACACATTCACGCTGTAACCATTGGTGGCCACCAACACCGAGCCGCCGTCACAGCCGAGCGTTTTGATGATCGCGGCCATGTCGCGGGTCTTGGGGGCGGCAAAATCCAGCTTGTCGACCAGCACGATCGCGTCGTCCTGCACTTTCGCGGCCAGGGCCATCCGCGTGGCCAACTGCAGCGCCTTGCGGGGCAGCGAGTACGAGTAATCGCGGGGCTTGATCTGCTTCATGTGACCGCCGCCGCGACGGATGCCGCTCTTGCGATCGCCCGAGCGAGCGTTGCCCGTACCCTTCTGGCGGTACAGCTTGCGGGTCGAGGCCGAGACCTCGTGCCGGTTCTTGGTCTTGTGCGATCCCTGACGCTGGTTCGACTGGTACATCACCACCGCATCGTGCAGCAACTGCTTGTTGATGCGCGGCGCGAAGTCCGTCGGCTCGAGGTTGTACGTGCCAACCTTCTTGCCTTTAGCGTCGTGTACAGTGAGTTTGGGCATGATTCAGGCTGTAGCCTGCAGGCTCTAGGCTGTAGGTTCCGAGGTCGTCCATCCGACCTACAGCCTACGGCCCATGGCCTACAGCCTTATAATTTGTTCGTTTGCTTAATGATCACGTAACCGCCATTCGGGCCCGGAACGGCGCCGCGAATGAGCAACAAATTCTGCTCGGCGTCGATCCGCACGAGCTTCTGATTTCGCATCGTCGTGCGGACGTTGCCGTACTGGCCGGCCATCTTCTTCCCCTTGAACACTCGGCTGGGAAAGGCGCTGCCGCTGGTGCCGCCGATCGCACGGTGACACTTCTTCACGCCGTGAGTGGCGCGCTGGCCGCTGAAATTGTGACGCCGCATGGCGCCCGAGAAACCGCGGCCCTTGCAAGTCGCCACGACGTCGACCGCCGCAACGCCTTCGAAGGACTTCACGTCGACCTTGCCGCCGACTTCCAGGTCGCCGGCGGACCCGCGAAACTCGCGGATAAAACGCTTCGGCTCGCACCCGGCCTTGGCCAGAAGAGCGACGCCCGCGTCGGCGAGCTTCTTGGATCGCTTGCTGTCGAGCTTCGCCACCTGGCCGCGCTCGCTGCGAATCGCCTGGTGGCGCGGCTTGTCGGCAAAGCCCAATTGCACCGCTTCGTAACCATCCCGCTCAAGCGTGCGAATCTGAAGAACATCGCACGGACCGGCCTGAATCACCGTCACGGGCACGACGTTCCCGGCTTCGTCGTATACCTGCGTCATTCCTACTTTGCGACCCAGGATCCCTGGGACGCGATCGGCGGCGGCCATCGTGATTACCCTTAAGCGGTGCGTGCGAGACGGGAGACTCGGGGAAAGAACCCCGGCTTACCCGCCAAACTTCCGCGGCATAAATTCTTGATTCGATTGGTTACGTTTTGCAGCAATCAATTGCAAATTGACCAATGGCCAATTTGCAATCTCTAGCCCGTCGTCGCCTTGATCTTGATATCCACGCCCGCGGGCAAGCTGAGCTTATTGAGCGCCTCGATCGTCTTGGCCGTGGCCTGGACGATGTCGATCACCCGCTTGTGCGTGCGAATCTCGAACTGCTGCCGAGCCTTCTTATCCACGTGCGGCCCGGAGAGCACCGTGTAGCGCTCAATCCGCGTCGGCAAGGGGATCGGTCCATGAACTTCGCTGTTCGTCCGCTTGGCCGTATCCACGATCTCCGCCGCGCTCTGGTCGAGCACCGAGTGATCGTAGGCCTCCATCCGAATCCGAATGACTTCCCGAGCGGCAGCCACGATAGACGTCCTTCTTCAAAGCCCGGCGGAGGCCGGAAAACAGCCGATTTCGGCAGCTTCAGCCGCCACGATCGACAGCGATGTGTCAAAGACCATGCTCGCCCCAAAATTTAGGGGCGAACCGCGGATTTTATGGCAGAAAGGAAACCCCGTCAACGGGGTCCCAAACGAAAATTACCCCAACAAGTAAGCCCGTCGTCTCTCGCCCCCAATTACCCCGGAACCATCCCTGCCAGCCAATACGCCTGCACCCAGGTGAGCACCCCCACCAGTGCGGCCAGCGCCACGCTGTGCCAGAAGACGAACCGCAGAATCCGCCCCTCCTCGCCATGCTGGCCCGTCGCGGCCGACGCCACCACGATGCTTTGGGCGTCGATCATCTTCCCCATCACGCCGCCCGTGCTGTTCGCGGCGCAGATCAGAATGGGGTTCAGCCCCAGCCGCTCGGCGGTGATTCGCTGGAGATTGCCAAACAGGGCATTGCTCGAGGTATCGCTGCCGGTAAGCGCCACCCCCAGCCAGCCCAGCATCGCGGCAAAAAACGGGTAGGCGGGCCCCGTGTGCGTGAACGCCAAACCGAGCGTCACGTCCGCCCCGCTGTACTGCGTCGTGAACGCGATGGCCAGCATTGCCGCGATCGTTGCGATGGACCACCGCAGCCGATGCACCGTGTGAAAGAACAGCCGCACGAACCGCCCCGGGCCCACGCCCATCCACGCCGCCGAGAGCACGGCCGCGACCATGATCCCCGTCCCCGTCGCGCTCAGCCAGTTGAACCGAAACTCCGCCGCCTTCGGCGTCTTCTCGCCGCCGACAATGGCCGTGTCCGGCTGCACCCGATTGTGCAACCCCGGCACGGCAATTGTCCTCTGGCTCACGCCCGACAGCACATTCGGCCGCTCCCACCACGTCGGCGTGCCGCCCGCCGCCGCGATTGTCTCCAGCTCCTTCGCGGGCTTGCCCCCGTCGAGCAGCGTCCGAAACGGCGGCAGACCCCACAAAAACACGCAACCCGTAAGGATCGCCCACGGAACCCAAGCCCGCACGATTTCCCGCCGCGAATACGCCGCGAAACTCTGCGCGGAGGGCACGCCTTCCACCTTCGAGTGCGTCGCAAACGTCCAAATCTCTCGCGGCTTCCACACCCGCAAGAGCGCCGTCGTCGCCGCCATCGAAGCCACGCCGCCCGCCACGTCTGTGAGCGAAGGCCCCACGAAATTCGAGATCGCAAACTGCACGGCCGCGAACGTGCCGCCGCACACAAGCGCCGCGGGCCACACGCCCCGCAGTCCCTTCCACCCCGCCATCGCACACACCATCCACGCCGGGATGATCAGCGAAAACAGCGGCAGTTGCCGCCCCGCCATCGCCGAAAGCTGCGCTTCCGGCAGGCCGGTCACTTTGGCGAGCGTGATGATCGGCGTCCCCAGCGCGCCAAACGCCACCGGCGCCGTGTTGGCAATCAACGCCAGGCCGGCGGCGTAAAGGGGCGGGAATCCCGTGCCGATAAGCAGCGCCGCCGAGATGGCCACCGGCGTCCCAAACCCCGCGGCGCCTTCGATGAACGCCCCGAAGCTAAATGCGATGAGCAGAGCCTGAATCCGCTGATCCGCCGACAACGCCGCCACCGACGCTTTCACTTTCTCGAACTCGCCGGTTTCCACCGTCAGCACATACAAAAACACGGCGCCGAAGACGATCCACGCGATCGGAAACAACCCAAAGCACGCCCCGTACCCCGCGGCCGCCAGCGCCGCACTCGCCGGCATGCCATACACGCCAATGGCCAGCCCCAGGGCCGCCACAAGCCCCGCCGCCGCCGCCTTCGGCGCCGACCAGTTAAGGAGGCCCAGCGCCCCTAGAAGCACCACGATCGGCGCCGCCGCCAACAGCGTCGACAGCCACTCGGCCCCAAACGGATCGTACGACTGGAACCAAACCATTCCGCCCGCCCATGAGATGAACCACCGCCTCCGCCCGTCTCTCAAAACCCACTCTAGCCCCCGGCGCAAGCCGGGGGTTTTCCGCCCCAAACCCCACCGCTCAAACCTCATCCACCTCCACCCCCGCCGGCACGTTCCGCCACCCAATTCCTTCATACCACTGCACCCCGCCGTGCTTCGGCAAGTACTCCCCCATCAGATACTGAAAGTGCCCATCATCACGCACGCGCCGCCGGCTCGCCTCCTGCGAAAACCACGGCCGCCCAGTCACGCCCGCGCGTCGCGACAGGCCGAGCGACAACAGATTCTTGATCCGCCCGCGCACCTTAGTGAATCCAACCCCGTCGTCATGCCAACGTACCAGCAGATGCAAATGCGTCAGTTCGGTGGAAGCGCCATGCAGCCGCCACGTTTCGTCAACGCACACAGCCAGAGATTTCTTGATGAGTTGAACCTGCGTAGCCGCGTCAAACTCGAACGGCTCGTGCACGGCCGCGCGTCGATAAGTCTCCGCCAAAGCCTCATTCGCCGGCTGAATCCCACGCCCCTTCTGCACAAACCCGCGGCCGATCCGGCATCCGACTCCGGTACGCATGGTAGAAAAAGTGAAAGACCGGCATTGGCCTCGCGCAGCCCCAATCACTAGAGAAGAGAAACGCCAAATTAGCCAAGAATAGCCCCCGGCGCAAGCCGGGGTTTCCGCCCAACCAACCCCGTCGCACCATCATCCGGCGGCGCATAATAACCCCCCGCTCGCGCGGGGGGCTACTCTTTTCGGCGCAGAAGCCCTCGCTCACGCCACCCCATCCCAGATAGCCCCCGGCGCAAGCCGCGGGGTTTTTGCCCCAACGCGTCAATCGCGCGCACCCATACCCCCGGCGGCGCAAGAAAAAGGGGCACGGCTCCGCACTGTGCCATTGGCGGGTCGAATCCCAACGGCATAGAGTCGCTTCGCAGAGCCGCGCCCCACGGGACGCTCTCCCCGCCACGGCTGGTTGAAGCGCGGCGGGGACGGGCCTGCGAGGGGCCCGATTCAGACTGTTCGAGGCGCCGACGTCCGGTCGCCGAAGCAACTACGGACGCATCGCCTCAGTCAGATGTCGAAACCCGTGAGATTCCTTGCGATGTGGAGTTCAAACCCCAAAAATCTTGACGGCTAGTCGCAACCCATTGCCGTTTCAACATTTAGCACCAGGCGAGTCGCCGGGGGCCAACGGAAGGCCCTGATGCGAACCTGGCTCGGACCACTTAGCCCGCATGCACCAGCAGCGTGATCCGCTCCGGAAGTTGGGCCGCCACCTGCTGGATGACGTCCCCCTTCATCGCCCGCCACATCATGCCGCGCTGCGTGGTGCCCAAGAGCAGAATGTCGACTGCCTGGGTCGCCGCCATCTCCAAAATCGCGTCGCCAATATCGTAGGCCGAGGAGTACAGGAAATATGCCGGCACGCTCGCCGCCTCAGCTTGTCGCCGAAAGTCGGCGAACATTTCCACCGCCTCGGCGTCCTCGGCCAGACTCTTTTGCTTGACCGGTCCATACGCCGCGACCGCGATGTGCCGGACGAACAGCACCAAAATTTCGCCGTGACGCGCCTTGGCTTCCTCGATGGAAAACTTGATCAGCCGCGGGTTACCTCGCGTCGCGACCATGATGCGCGTCTGGATCGGCCCAGCCGGCACGACCTGCGACCGCCCGGCCAGCGCCGCCGCCGATGCCGCCAACCGTTCCGACGCGGTGTCGGTCGCCTCGACGAGCGCCGGCACCGTCTTCTCGGCCCAATGGCGGATCTCATCGCGATGTCTTGCGGCCCATCGTCCCCCAAGTCCCAAGCCCAAAATCGAGCCGGCGAAGACCAGCGCGTTGGGCTTTTCCCAAGCGATCGTCACCCACACGGTCACCATGAGGAGCGCAATCAGCAGCATGCCGACGCGCTCGTACCGCGCCATCTTCAAACGCCAGTTCGTTGAGCAGGCGCCCAAATTGAGTGCCACGGCGCCGACGACTCCGATCGCGTAAAGATCGGCTAGATCGTCCACCGCGGGCACAATAAGCACCACGATGGCCGGGAAAATCGTGCCGATCCACAGCGGCATGGCGGGCATGCCCCAGCGATTGAGCCCCGTCATTCGCGGCGGCAGCTCCTTGTCCGCCGCCATCATGTACTGAATGCTTACCAGCCCCGTGATGGCCGTGTTCACCGCGGAAAGCAGAAGCATCGCGAACACCAGTGCCGCGCCCCTGGCAAACGTCTCGCCAACATAGTGCTTGGCGATAACCGAGACCATCGTGTTGCGCGTGTGGACGCTGGTTTGCAGGTCCGGGTCGCTGACGACATCCGGCCCGCCGAGTCCGACCACCTCGACCGGCAGCGCCAACATCGCCATCGTGAGTACCAAATTCAGCACGACGATTTCGATGAGCACCGGCCAGATCGCCTTTTTGGCGGTCTTGGCCACCGGCTCGACCATAATGCCCGTCATGTTGGCGATCGCTTCAACGCCCGAGATTGCGAGAATGAGCTTGGTGAATTGGGCCCAAGAAGCGAGCGGCCCACCGGTGACCGGCGCCGCGTACGCCTCATTGAGATTCGGTGCGGCAAACGCTGCAATCACCAGGCTCAGCAGTGCAGTGATTACCGCCACGAACATGGCGATCGTGCCAGTCTTCGTCGGACCGAAGTAATTGACGAAGCCGATTACCAGGATCGCCCCGGCCGCCCATAAGTGCGCGTCGTCGTGATCGAAGTGGGCGTAGTGAAACGCCTCGACCGCCGAGATCGCGGCCGTGACGATGTAGTCGGCGCAGAGCAGCAGAGCGCCGATCACCGCCAGCGTGTGCGATCGCTCGCGGGCCGACGAGTACACGCCGCCGCCGTCGGGATACAGCCGGCAGATCACCTGATACGCCCAGCCGACGGCGATCAGCAGCACCGACATCGCGAGCATGAACCACAGCGATGCGTGGCCGGCGTAGTAGAACGCCAGGCCCAGCTCGTACAGCCGGCTGGTACCCCAATCGCCGAAGAGCATCGGCCCGGCGTGGTACCACTTCAATTGCCGCGGCCGGACGCCGTGAGAGAGCATCGAATACGTCCTGCTGAAACCGCGCGTCGATGGCAAGTCGAATCCAAACGCGGGCGTTTCTCGCCGCGATTGGCACGGAGTGCGATTCTAGTCGGCGGGGGCTGGCCGTCAAATGAGGCAGGCACGGGGAGCCAGCGGCCGCTCTGAGTTTATCCCGCGTGAACCAGCAGCGTGATTCGCTCCGGCAGGTCGTAGGCCACCTGCTGGATGACGTCGCCCTTCATGGCTCGCCACACCATGCCCCGTTGCGAGGTTCCCAGAAGCAGCGTGTCCACCGCATAGGTGGCGGCAATCTCCAGGATCGCCTCAGCCACGTCGAAGGCCACCGAGTAGAGAAAGTACACCGGCACGCCAGCCTTCTCGGCTTGCTCCCTCACCGACTCGAACAGCTCCACGGCCTCCGCGTCCTGGCTCATGTCGGCCTGACGCGAGCTGCCCATCGTCGGCACGGCGATGTGACGCACGAACAGCACGAACATCTCGCCGCTGCACTGCCGGCAGTACTCGGTGGCAAACCTCAGAAGTCGCGGGTTCCCGCGCGTCGAGACCAGGATGCGCGTTTTCACAATAGCATTCGACGTCGTCGCGGGCCGCCTCTTCAGCGCCGCCGCTTTGGCCGCGAGCGCCGTGGCCGCCGACGTCGTCGCGCCCATCACGCCGGGGAACCGCTTCTCGGCCCAAGAGTGAACCTTGTCGCGGTTGCGCGCCGTCCAGCGCCCGGCCAGGCCAATGCCCATAATCGACAGCGCGAAGATCAGCGCGTTGGGCTTTTCCCACGCGATTGTCAGCCAGATGAGACACATCAATACGGCGAGCGCCGTCATTGCCACGCGCTCGTAGCGATTGAGATCCGCCTTCGGATTGGTCGCGCACGATCCAAGGTTCAGCGCCACCGCTCCGACCACGCCGATGGCGTACAAGTCCGCGAGCGTCCCGACGTCTGGCGCCACCAGCACTACGATGATCGGTGCGATCGTTCCGATGATCAGCGGCAGCACCGGCATGCCCCATCTGTTCAGCCCGCCGAACTTGCTGGGCAGCTCCTTGTCCCGCGACATCATGAACTGGATGCTCACCAGGTCCGTGATCGCCGTATTCACCGCCGACAGCAGCAGCAGGGCGAACACAATCGCCGCGACCGCGGCAAACGTGGGGCCCACGTAGTGCGCCGCGAGGATCTTCAGCATCGTGTCGCGGACCTCGTTGGTCGTGCCGCCAGGCCCGCCGACGCCGATCACGCTGGCCGG
>JANOIK010000164.1:0-1559 GCA_031407585.1 Planctomycetota bacterium
TCGCATCCGTTACCAGCGCGATCTGCGCGAGCGCATTGACGATCTCCCGCACCTGCCGGTAGTGACACCCAGCCATCCCCGACGGGGCAAAGGCAATGTGAGCGACCAGCCGCGCGTCTTCGCTGCTGATCATCCCCGGCCCCCATGTTGTGTTCATGGTGGCTAAGTTTTCCAGTGGCACGACTTCGCCCCCGGGCGTCACTACCGGCAGATGCGGGAGATCGTCGATCCGCTCGCGCAGGTCGCGCTGGTAACGGATGCGGACTGGATACCGCTCGCGGCCTTCAACAGTTTGTGTGAGATTCATCCCGCCCACGGCCGTTTCAATGATCTGGTTTACGGCCATCGTCGACATGCCGAAGCGGGCCGCCGTCTCGCGGTTAATTTCAAACTCGATGTACGGCACGCCCAGGACGATGTCAGGGTTGACCGTAGCCGCATTAACCTGCGGAATCTGACGCAACCGCTCCGCCACATCGCGGGCGGCTGTAGCCAGGCCGTCGAGGCTATCGCCGTAGACGCGAATCGCCATCGGCGCCTTGATGCCGCTCTGCAGCATCACGACGCGTCCTTCGATCGGTTGCAATGGCGAGGCCGGCGTGATGCCCGGGAGCGTGGCGAGTTGATTGATCTGCTCCCAGATTGATTCGATCGTGACCCCCTCTCGCCACGCTGATTCAGGCTTGAGCATTACGTAGGTCTCGATCATCACGCCCGGCGCGGGATCGAGAGCGGATTCCGCCCGACCCAGTTTTCCCAGGACGTTCTCCACTTCAGGGATCTTGGAAATCAACGCGTCCTGCGTTTGCAGCACTTCCATGCCCTGGGAGAAGCTGCCCGCCGGATAGAGCGTGGGCATGTAAAACCATGTCCCCTCGTCGAGCGCAATCCAGTCGTCTGAGCGCAATCCGGCGAACCGGTGCTTCAGGTCAACGTACCCAGGCAAGTCGTTCGGTTCAGCTCCCAGGACGCGCGCGACCCGTTCGGCTGGGTAGAGGATCGTCGGCAATCCAAACCAGGCCCCGGCGCCGAGTAGCACAATCAGCGCCGGCAGAGCCATGAAGCTGAACTTGTGCGCGAGCAAAAAGCGGAGAATCGGTTCGTAAATCCACAAGATGACTCGGCTTGTGGGATTCTCTTCGACGGGTCGCAGGCGCTCGCGCGTCATGACAAAGGTGAGGACGGCCACAAGCAGACCGACGGCCGCCGCGGTGATCCACAAAGGAAAGCCCGAAACATCGTCGAGCCAGGGATTCCAAAAAATTGCGGTCGCCCCGGCGCCAGCCACTCCCGCGACGAGTGCGACCACAAGGCCGCGCCACAGCGGCCAGCGTGCGCTGTGCAAGAGCAGCCGGCATAGCGCCGGCACAAGAAATACTGCTACCAGCAGGGCAGCAAACATCGCAAACGTCTTCGTCCAGGCGAGCGGCGAAAATAGCTTGAGATCTCGACCGGTCAAAAAGAAAACCGGCAGGAAGCTGACAATCGTCGTGGACACGCCCGTCGTAATGGCGGGAGCGACCTCGTGAGTCGCATCAATGATCACGTCCGTTCGACTT
>JANOIK010000258.1:0-5519 GCA_031407585.1 Planctomycetota bacterium
GATCAGAAGGCGAAGCTCATCTCGACGCGCGAGAACCACGTCGAGATGGAGCTCTCGGGCGAGTCGATGGGTCAGCACCGCCGTCAGAACGACCGCGCTGAGCCCTTCCGCGTGGAGATCGAGTTCGGCGAGAAGCGCGTCGAACGCACCAACAGCCTGGGCCTCGCGAAGGGGACCTACGCGGCGACGAGCGCCAAGGTCACCATCCGGCCGAAGCGCAGTCGCAATCGCCGGCAGGGCGACAATGCGGAGCGGGCGCGGCTGATCATGCAGAGCCTGAAGGCGTACCTCATGGCACAAGAAGTCAACGAAGACGGCGAGCATGTCGAGCGCGCCGGCGGTCACTAAGAAATTCGGCGCCTTCACCGGCGTCCTCAATATTGCGGAGTGTGGACCATGCGAAGCGAACTGAACGAACTCGGCCGCGGCAAGCTGACATCGACGACCCAAGCGATGCGCGGGCCCGCGGGCACGTTGCAACCGTCCGCGGTCGATGCTGCACTTAGCGACGATGCAACGCCGCTGGCGCCGATGGCCGGCGGGCGGCGCGACATGGCAGGCACGGCCGGCGATGCGGCGCGCGTGTCGTTCGATGTGGCCCATGCGAGCAGCTCTGCGGCGCTGACGCCCAGTAGCGACGGCCTGCTCCAGCAATTGTCCCGGCAGCTCGAGATGCTCGAGGTGCAGCAGCGTCAGATTCGTCGCTTGCTCGAGCAGACCGAGCAGCATTCGAGCAAGGGCGCGCCGCGCAACGAGCGGTAGCCGCTTTCTCCAATCGTCCGGCGTGCGAGCGCCGCACGGCCAGCCTTTACGTTCGCCGCGATGCCCAGATTTCGCGGTCCGCGCGTACTGCTCCTCTCTTTGCCCCCCTGATGGCCGATTGTCACCCCGTGCGCACGGGGGTATCTTAAATGCGCATTGAAAGCGCCGAGCACGATGCTCGGATCGGCTTCTTCGCGGCCCCGCGGCCGCATGATTACCGCACACGCATCCCCCCCAATTCACTGACGATGGGAGAATCATCATGGCTTACACACTTCCCGAGCTGCCGTACCCCAAGGACGCGCTGGAGCCTCACATCGACGCGCAGACGATGGAGATCCACCACGGCAAACATCACGCCACGTATGTGACCAAGCTCAACGACGCGCTGGCGAACTCGGGGGTGCCCGACCAATCGATCGAGGACTTGTGTCGCAACATCACGTCGGTGCCGGAGAAGATCCGGGCGGCGGTGCGTAACAACGGCGGCGGCCACGCGAACCACTCGCTGTTCTGGCTCATCATGTCACCCAAGGGCGGCGGCGAGCCGACCGGGGCGCTCGGCGACGCGATCAAGAACGAGCTTGGCGGATTCGCGGCGTTCAAGGAAGCCTTCGCCAACGCGGGCGTCACGCGGTTCGGCAGCGGCTGGGCCTGGCTGAGCGTCGAGAAGGGCGGGAAGCTGCTTGTCGAGAGCACGCCCAACCAGGACAACCCCTGGATGGAAGGCCGCACGCCGATCCTGGGCATGGACGTGTGGGAGCACGCCTACTACCTGAAGTACCAGAACCGCCGGCCCGATTACATCGCGGCGTTCTGGAACGTGGTCGACTGGAAGGCCGTGGACGAGCGCTTCGCGAAGGCGAAGGGCTGAGTCTGGAATTCCGGACGGACAACTCGAACCACGAACGGCCCACGTTAGCGCTAAGGCGCCGATGTGGGCCGCTTCGTTGGTAGGGCGTGTTTTGAGTTTCGCGCGCCAATCGCGGTAGCGAGGAAACTAGCCGCCGGATAGGTCTGTTGGCGCGATTGATTTCGACGCCGCTTGACTTTTCCTGGTCCGAGGCCGATACTTGTACAAAAGAGATATTTTGTACAAAACGGAAAGCATGCCATGAAGACCGTGGAAGCCAGCCAACTCCGCCAGGGATTCTCTGAGGCGCTGAACACAGTCGCGTTTGCCGGCGAACGAATTGCAATTAACCGTCACGGAAAACGCGTTGCCGTGCTAGTCTCAGTCGATGACCTTGCTTTACTTGAGGCGCTCGAGGATCGCCTCGATGTTCAATTGGCAAAACGAGCTCTGAAAGAAAAAGGATCGATTCCTTGGACGAAAGTTAAGAAGTCGCTCGGATTGGCCTAGTTCCCATGGCTAAACTGGGAGGATGGCCTATCGCGTCGAATTGAAACCTGCGGCGACGGAATCCCTCGCCAAACCTCCAAAGACGACGCAGAAGCGTATTGCAAAGAAGATCGATCAGTTGGCAGACAATCCCCGCCCGAGCGGCAGTGTGAAGTTGGCAGGCCAGGACGATCTCTACCGCATTCGCGTCGGCGATTATCGAATTGTGTACCAGATTCAGGACGATGTGTTGTTAGTCCTGGTGATCCGCATCGGCAATCGCGGCGATGTCTATCGCCACTTACCGTGATGCTTGCGCACGGCGCGCTTCTACAAATTGGCGTCTTGCAGCAGCAACGTCTCCGCCGTGCCGGTCTTAAGCTTGCCGGTCCACTCGCCCTTGGCGGCGTACTCCACGGGGAGCGGGCCGACCTTGGGGTCCCAGCAGCTCAGGCCCCAGCCAAACTCGACGGCCGCCGAGATTGTATAGCGGCCGGGCGTGACGTTGAAGTAGTGGTGATAGTGCACGTCGGTGCTCGGCGGCGCCGTGGGTTTTCCTTCGGCGTCGACCTGCACCAGGCGCTCGCTGCATGTCGAGATGACCGCGCGTTCGCCCGCCTTCAACCGCAGGCGTTTTACGCCGACGGTATCGACCCAGTGGGGCCGCGGGCCCGGCTGCCGGGCCGCCGCTTTTCCCGCGACGTCGACGATGCGGGCCTTCTGGTAGCCGTATTCGTAGTGATTGCCGGCGCCGAAGCGTATCTCGGAGGCGCCGACGTTTTCGGCGATGATGTCGTAGAGAATCGAGGGATACTTCGTGGGGTTCGGGGCCCTCAAGACGATGGCCACCCGCAATCCGTCGGCCGGTTCGCCCCAGGCTTCGTCCGGAATATTCGCGGTTGCCTTCTCGTCTTCCTCCCAGGGGCGGCGATAGTCCGGCTCGTACGACAGCGTCGTGCGGACGTCGCCCAGGTCACGGACTTCCCCGGGGCGGAGGACCAGGCCGTCGAGTTGGCTTTGATTGTCGGGCTCTTGAAACGAACAGTACGCCGTCGTCTCGTAGCGTTTGCCCGGCACGAGCTGCTCCATGCGGAATCGTCCCTGGTTATCGGCGTCGACGTAGAGGCGGTGGTCGTAGCCTTCGGCCTCTTTGAACACTGACCACAGCTTGGGTGGGCCCTTGTAGTCGCTGGTTGGGCTCCAGACGAGGAGCGGGTTGCCCTCGCTGTCGACGAGCCGGCCAGTGATCGTGGCCCACGGCTGCATCGTCACGGTGTACGGTTCGTCGCTGCCGCCCCGTGCCTCGAGAAACGCGATGAGCTTGCGCTCGTCGTGGCGGAACATGATTTGGCGCGTGCGGTCGGGATGAAGCCGAGTCAGAGAAAACGACGACGTGCGCAACAGCGGCTCGTAGGTGTTGGGCCGGCCCATCCCTTGCGTTTGCACGCCTACGACAGGCTTGCCCGCTGGGTCGACGAGCGTGACGCGCCGCGGGATGTCTTTGACGACCGTCGCCGACAGCTCGAGCGGCTCGGAGTCTTGAGGCGGATTCACCAGGACGATCGCGGAGTAATCGTCTTGGCGGGGCAAGCCTTGCGAGGTGCTGATCGTGTCCTTCGTTCCGTAGGCCGTGATTTGCTCCTGGGAGGTCCAGTCGGTTCGGCCGGGCGCGAAGAACGCCTTAGGATCGACGGCGGCGGGGGCGTAGGCCGAGCCGGGCCGAGTTTTCACGAGCACGACGCCCGGGCCGGGCAGGACAAACCCTTCGTAGACGCCGCCGCCGCGATGGGCCGCGCGGCTGATCGGCCGGCCATCGTAGACGTAACGCATGGTGGGCACGTTCGGGTTGGGTTGCACCGCACAATAGGTGACCGTCTCGGCCTCGACGGGGCGGCCTTGCTCGTCGACGAGCTTCATGCGGAACGGGATGCCGCGGGCGCACTCGATCTCAACCTTCGCGTCGTCGCCTTTCACCACGGCCATGGCCGTCAGATAGGGCAGGCCCGGCGCGGACACGGCCATGACTTCCGGGGGTTTTTCATACGTGAGAATCTTGGGATCAAGGCCGGGAATGGTGAACCGGCCGTTGGCGTCGGTTGTTCGGGAGTACTCGCCCGCCGAGAGCCCGTTGAGGGGCTCGGCGTTCAAACCAACCCACATGCCCGGGAGGGGCTGCTTCGTGGCGCGGTCGCGCACCACTCCGGTGATGGTGAGGCCGGGTTCGAGTTGACGCGTGAAGTTGGCGCCGTGGGTGACCGACTGAGGATAGTCGGCTGGCGCGTCGCGGCGTTTGTAGATCACATCGGGCGCATCGCGGGTCATGACCGAGAGAGTGGTGTCGACAATGCCGCGTCCGGAGACGGCGAGGTTAACCAGCCGGTCGCGGCCGAGGCCCGTGAGAGTGAACCGACCGTCGGCGTCGGTGCGCGTTTCCGCGGGTACGGGGAGCCCGTCGGGCCGCCAGAGATCGCGCTCGTAGTCGGTGTCGCTGTGAAGAAAGCCGCTGTAGATGCTTTTCTTCGCTTGCTCTTTGAAGTGGGCGTCGAGGTCGCGATCCTCGGGGATCATCACTCGAGTGAGCCGCACGCGCGCGTCGGCGAGTGGAAGTCCGTCGGGGCCGAGCAGGCGCCCGTGGATGGGCACATCGCCCGGGAAGAGTTCGATCTCAAGATCGGTCCCGGGCGTCGGATAGCGAATCTCGTTGGAGCGGGTCCGGCCGCGAACGGTGACCCACTCGATCCCATAGCCGTCGGCCTCGACGCTGAGAACGCACACGCGGCGCGTAGGCAGGCCATCGAGATCGGGGAGCGTCAGGTCGGGAGCGTCGAACGCGAAGCGGCCGTCGTCGCCGGTCGTGGCGCGGAGCGTCGGGGCCGCGGCGTCGGTCTCGTAGTTCACTTTTCCGTCGAGTGTGTCGGTGACTGGTTTCACGAACACGCGCGCGCCGCGGATGAGCCTGCCATCGGGTCCGGTCACGCGGCCGCTGAAGTGGGCAGCCAGAGCGGGATCGTCGGGGTCGGTCTCTGCGCTTGCGGCGCCTAGCGCTGTGGCGGCTTCGGCGGCCCGGGCCGGAGGGGCGCTGGTCACGAACCGCGTTGTGGAGAATAGAACGCCGATAGCTAGACACACGCAGATCACCTTGCACGCGGCCTTGCGACCCACGGTTGGCGAAGTCGGCAGCGGCGGAACGTCGTTTTGCGAGTACAGCGAGCGCATGGCGTTGCTCCTCATCAACAGTCAGATCAGCACCGAGTGCTATCATGGCGCGGACTGGCGTTGACCGGAAGTCGCCCGGTTCTATAATCCGCCGCGCGCCGCCCAAGGTGCGCGACGCGGTAAGTGCTGGCGCCGCGAGGGCGTCGCAAGTGATTTATCGTTGCAAGCGGAAAAGATTTGCTGGCCGGGACAACCCGCT
>JANOIK010000287.1:0-2260 GCA_031407585.1 Planctomycetota bacterium
CGCGGCGTTCGGCTCGCCGTCTTCGAACACATAAACGATCGCGTCCTTTTCGAGGCCATGCGGCTGCGGATTGGCGATCGTCACGGGCACGCGCCCCGTGGCCGCGTCCACCTGGCCGCCTTCGACGCCCTTCCACACGCGGCCGCGCTGCCGATGAAGGTCCTGCAAGCGACGCGTCCACACCGCCATGCCGGGCATGCGGCCCTCGGCTACGGGATCGAACGCGGGCGGATCGACCGGGAACACCGTGTTGAACATGTCCGCGTCGGCGCCGTTCTTGAGGGCGTCGTTCTGGGCCTCGACCTCGGCGATATCGCTTTCCAGCTTCGGCAGCCCCCGGCGGAGGTTCCGATGAATGCGGAATGTTTCGAGCCCGAGCACCAGCACGCCGATCGACGACAAGAAGATCGCCAGGATCAGCAGCATCTGCGCCCAGTGCCAATTCTTGATGGACATGATCGCGGTGATCAGTCCGGCCAAGAGCACGACCGCCAACAAGATCTGAAAAACCAGGACCAAGCGAAAGTTCCTTCGTGGCGGCAGTCGTTCCGTGGCGTCGCCCCAGTGCGAGAGGGGGCGCGCGGGCAAACGTGGATCAGAGGCCTCTCACCATTGATGGTAAATAGCCCGCCAGACAGGGTCAAGTTTTTACGCCGCGACGACTTGCGTCGACCCGGCGCCTCCATGAATTGCCGTCACAATCGACGCGACCGCCCCGCCAAACGCCCATTTAGCCCCCGGTCACTGACCGGGGGCCAACTGGCGGAGCCGATCCAACAACCCCGTCACCATCTCACTGGTGTGCCCCGCCGTCAGGCTCAACCGCAGCAGCGACTCTCCCGGCGGCACCGACGGCGGGCGAATCGCGGGAACCCAATACCCCGCATCGCGGAGCTGGGCCGAGAGCTCCAAAGCCCGCCCCGGCGACCCCGCGAGGATGGGAGTAATCTGGCTCGCTGAATCGCCGATCTCCCACCCCTGCTCGCGGAGCTGCGTGCGAACGTGCGCCGCGGCGCCGAGCAACTCCCAGCGTCGCCACGGCTCACTGGCGACCACATCGAGGGCGACGCACGCTGCCGCGCTCGCCGCCGCGGGCTGAGCGGTTGAGAACACGTACGTTCGCGCCCGGTTGGCGAGCCACTGAATGAGATCGCGCGAGCCCGCGACGAATCCGCCCGCGGCGCCGAGCGCCTTGCTGAGCGTGCCTATGCGAATCACCGCGGGGTCGTCGTGAGCAATGCCGCACTCCTCCGCGAGCCCGCGGCCTTGCTCGCCGAACACGCCGGTCGCATGCGCTTCGTCGATCAACAACATCGCGCCATGCTTGTGCGCGACCTCCGCAATCTCAGCCAGCGGCGCCACATCCCCATCCATACTAAACAACGTGTCGGTCACCACGAGCTTGCGCCGCGCTTGCGGTTTAGCCCGGAGCAACCGCTCGAGCTCCCCCAAATCCCGATGCGCATAGACATGCGTTTCAGCCCGAGCCAACCGGCACCCATCAATGAGGCTCGCATGATTCTTCGCGTCGGCAAAGATCGCATCGTCACGATCGACGAGCGCCGGAATCGTTCCCGCGTTCGCCGCGAACCCGCTGGGGAACAGGAGCGCCGCCTCGGTCCCTTCAAACGCCGCGAGCCGTGCTTCGAGCTCCGCATGCGCCCGCGAGCGCCCACAAACGAGCGGCGCCGCCCCGCGGCCCACGCCCTCGTCGCGACACGCCGCCGCCGCCGCCGCAATGAGGCGCTCGTCCGCCGCGAGGCCGAGATAGTCGTTCGACGCAAAGTTCACGAGCTGCCGCCCGGCGACCTCCACGACCGGCCCCTGCCACGCAAGCGCCGCCGGCAGCTCACGCAGCAAGTCGTCGCGCCGCAAGCCGGCCAATTCGTCGGTGATCCAAGCCAAGGGATTCATATCGACCGTACACGAAGCTGCCAGCTTCGTCTGTTCTCCGGTTCTGTTCGGTTATTCGCGCAAAGCGTACGCCGCCAAACTACAGGATTCTCGTTGCGTTCACGACCTGATCCCGGACGAAGCTGGCAGCTTCGTGTACGGGCCCGAGTTTGACAGAAACCCGCACGTCGGGTGAGAATGCCCCGCGAGCCGCCGTGGCCGGCTAATTTTCGTGGAACTTTCAGCCGCCCCCGGGCGTCTGATCCCTCGGCAGAGACAAGCGTGAACGACGACGCTCCTCGCGACGCCCAACTGGTTGAGGCCGCCCTGGCCGGCGACTCGGCGGCGTTTGGCACGCTTGTCACGC
>JANOIK010000321.1:0-1851 GCA_031407585.1 Planctomycetota bacterium
CTCGCTGGGCCGGAGGCCCGCTAGAAGATGAGCCGATCCTTCCGTGCCTCCAAGCGTGCACCATCCAGTCCAGGCACGCGCTGAAGCTCCTCGACGGTCTTGAAGCCGCCGTTGTCGTTCCGGTACTTGACCACGGCGGCTGCGACGTCGACGGCGACGTCGAGGACCGGCGCCAGGTCGCCGGCCGGTGCGGTGTTCACGTTGGCCCGCCCATGGTTGCGTAGCAGGTACGCCCGTAGCAGGGCAAGCTGCTCCGCCGTGCCCTCGCTCCCGTACGACTGCATGAGGGCGACCGTATCGTCCCACTCGGCTGGAGTGCGAAGTCGGCTCGCCACCAGATTGGACGCGTGACAGCCGCTGCACAGCTTGTCGAGCAGCGCGCGCCCTAAATCTTCAGCGGCGCCCCCGGCAACCTGCGCGCGCGATTCGTCCATCCGCGCCGACGCGGTGAACGTCAGCACGACCGCGGCCAGCAGCATCGGCGTGCGGAGCGACCTACGCTTCATGATCCGATCATAAACCCTGCCGACGGCGCCCTCGCACACAGCGAACCGGCGTTGAGCCGGTTTGCCAGACACTGCGAGCGGCCCGCGATCAGCGGGCTGCGCCGTTGCGAGATGCGAAACAACACTTCACTTGCAGGCGACCTCACGCCACAATGCCCGGCGATGACTGTCGTGGATCATCGCGGACGCCGGGCGGCGCAGATCGAGAACGCGCATCTGCGTGTGACGATGACCGTGGAGGGCGGTCACATCGCGGAGATTCGCGACATGGCCAGTGGCGTCAATCCCCTGTGGGCACCACAGTGGCCGTCCGTTGAGCCATCGATGTTTGGTCCGACGCATCGTGAGGCGTATGGCGCCAACAGCGACGGGAAGCTGCTGGCAGGCATTCTCGGCCACAACATCTGCCTCGACATCTTCGGTGGCCCCTCCGCGGAAGAAGAGGCCGCTGGGCTGACCGCGCACGGCGAAGCCGCGGTCGCACCCTACACGATCGACGGCACGGACTCGACGCTCGTGGCCAGCGTTGTGCTGCCGCTCGCTGGCCTTGCATTCGAACGGCACCTCGCGCTGGATGGCTGCGTCATCCACGTCGTCGAGCGGGTCACCAACACCACAGCCTCGGACCGTCCGATCGCGTGGACACAACACGTGACGCTGGGCCCACCCTTTCTCGAGCATGGCCTGACGCAGTTCGCCGCGTGTGCAACGCGCTCCAAGGTCTTCGAGAGCACCCTCGGGCCGCGGGACCATCTTCGGACCGGCGACACGTTCGACTGGCCGATGGCGCCGCGTATCGATGGAGGCGTGGAGGACCTGCGCTGCTACACATCGGCGGCTACCTCGTCGGCGTACACAGCCCACCTCATGGACCCCAGCCGCGACGAAGCCTTCTTCGTCGCGTTCTCGCCGACCTTCCACTTGGCATTCGGGTACACGTGGCGCACGCGCGACTTCCCCTGGCTCGGCATCTGGGAAGAGAACCGCGCGCGCGACTGGTCGCCGTGGCGTCGCCGTGAGGTGACGCGGGGAATGGAGTTCGGGGTGTCGCCGTTCCCAGAGACTCGACGCGCCATGGTGGACCGGGCCCGTCTGTTCGACGTACCCACGTATCGGTGGATTGCGGCCCGCAGCCAGGTCAGCGTCGACTACCGTGCCGAGCTGACACCTGCCTCGCAGCTGCCTGATTGGAGCCAACGATGAGAACCGCGCTGACAGCAATTGGCATCCTCGCCGCAAGCACCTTAGTGCTGGTACAGGGCGGACCCGCGCCCCAGGGTGGGCCGCCGGCTGGCGGGGGCCTGGGCCGTGGTTCGACGCCCGTCGCGTACGGTGACTACTCGGG
>JANOIK010000323.1:0-1757 GCA_031407585.1 Planctomycetota bacterium
GCGCGTGAAGTGGGACTTCGAAACGACCGACGGCCTGGACGACCTGCCGACGTTTTTCACCGCCAAGTTCCGCAATGAGAGCGAAGCGGGCAACCGCGACGTGCGCGTCTTCTGGGCCTGGACCACCAACGTCGAGGGCAAAGACAACTGGGACGCGCCCGAGCCCAAGACGTGGTTCGACTGGCTGCCGTTCAAGAGCACGGGCCCCAAAGTCTTCTACGGCAACAACCCCGAGTTGTACAAACTGTACTTCACCGCCCAGATGGGCGATCCCGATGAGGACGTGGCGGACAACGTGGCGAACGAGTTCGCGGAGCTGATGCTGCCGCAGATCGACCGGGCGTTGTTCCCCGAGCGTTTCAAGGGTGAAGCAAAGGCGAAGGATGCGGGCGCCAAGCCGGCCGCCGCACCCGCGAAGCCAGCCGCCGCCGAAAGCGCCGTCCCCGCGGCGTGATCTTCTTGGGCGGGCGGCCCAATCGGACTTAGGGCGCCATGCCCTCGTCCGCGTGGGCATGCGACGCTCGCCGGACATGCCGACGAAGACGACGGCATGCCACACGCGCGATAATCTTGTCGGCCACCCGCCTGTGAGCTTCTGCGGGCGCACAAAAAACGGGGCGCCAAGATTGGCGCCCCGTCGTCATTGCATTGAACTAACGCCCGCAAACAGGCCGCCACTACGGCTGCTCAGGCGGCGGCGCAGACGTCGAGTCGCCAGGAAGATTCGACATCTTGTGGTTAGACGTCATCAGCTGCGCGAACACGAAAGGATCGATCTGGTCTTGCAGCAGCGTGACGTGCTTGTCCACAAAGGCCACGTTGACGCCGGCCGGATGGTTGCTGGAAAGAATCCCCGGACGCGGGTTCTGCGGATCGTCGCCGGGGGCCGTATTGATGTAGGTCTCCATTTCGCTCAACTGCGTATAGTTCGGCAGTGCGCGCACGCCGTTGATTCGTAACGACACGTTCGCGGCGACGTCCCCCTGCGGCACCCAGGTAAATCCAAAGTGGAAGTTCCGGTCTTCGGTGCTGCTGTATTCGCCCAAGGGATACGCCCAGTAGAGCGCGGCAAGACTTTCCGAGTACATCAACGTTTGCGTGGTGCCGTCGCCCTGCTGGAGGTACGCGATCGTCATGGAATTCTTGGGAGCCGGCGGGTTATCGTCCCGCACATCCCCGGTGGTCGGCCATGCCGGAACCGGGGGCGGGATCGGCGACTCTGGCAGATCGTCCAAGCGGGTACGATCAAAGAATACGCCGTTCGCAGCGTTCTCGAACGACTCGCGGGCGTTCGAGTCGAAGTCCCGGTTCCAATCGTCGCGCCGGCCCGCATTGCAGACATACGACAAATTGGGCTGCCCCGTAGTGACGGGAGGATTGCTCGCACACGTTGCCATGGCCAGCGACGGAAACGATTGGCTGGCGTTGAGTTGACCATTGTTCCATTGGTCAAAGAGTTGCTGCTGCTCCATGTAAGGAAACAGCATCACCATCCACGGAGCGCGCACCTGAAACTGGGTATTCGAAATCCCCAGCTTGTTGATGTAGCCGGGAAAGTCTTTCGTCGAACCTTCGCGCATGATCGTGGCCAGGGCTAGCTGACCCAAACTGTTCTGACATTGCGTGCGCCGTGCCGCCTCGCGCGCCGCCTGCACCGCGGGCAGCAGCAGGCCCACCAGCGTGCCGATGATCGCGATCACGACCAACAGCTCCACGAGCGTGAAGGCCCTGCGTGTGAATTGCCTCTTCATCTCTGT
>JANOIK010000336.1:0-1908 GCA_031407585.1 Planctomycetota bacterium
AAATCTGTGGGATCGCCATCCAGCGCATGTACCAAGAGCAGGAAGCCAAGGCAGCGAAGCGCCACGAAGCGCTCGCGACCCTCAGCGCCAAGTTTCTCGCCGAGAACGCCAAGGCCGAGGGCGTCGTCGTGCTCCCCAGCGGCTTGCAGTACAAGATCCTGACCGAGGGAACGGGCCCCTCGCCCGGGCCGACCGACTCTGTCCGCGCCAAGTACCGCGGCACGTTCGTCGACGGCAAAATGTTTGACGAATCCGGCGACGATCCCGTGCCGTTCACCGTCGACGGCGTCATCGCCGGCTGGACCGAGGCCCTGCAGCTCATGAAGGTCGGCTCGAAGTGGCAGCTCGTCGTCCCGGGCAATCTCGCCTACGGCCCCGAAGGCCGCGGCGACATCCCGCCCAACGCCACGCTCATCTTCGAAGTCGAGCTCGTCGGCATCGACTGACAACAATGCGGCTCGCCCCATCATTTAGCCCCCGATCAGGAGGCCTATTCATCTGAATTCAGGCCCAACGGTCCGGCAGTTCATAGCCAGGGGCGTGAGCCCCTGGTAAAAGAGCGGAACAATGGCCGGAAGCCCCAACGGGGCGGCGAGTGATCTTGCGATGCACGGCCGCCCCGTTGGGGCTTGCATGGCCCCATCGCCGAGAACCAGGGGCTCACGCCCCTGGCTATGCACGTTCGCCGCGTTGCGGCTCGGAAGTAGTTGAATGTGCTTCACTGACCGGGGGCCAAGTGACGGACGCAATTTCACCCGCCCAGAAACACACTCTACGGCATTCGTCGTAAATCCTCTTGACAACCTTACGGCCCCCGCCGTAGACTGCCTCCCGTTACGGCACTCGTCGTAGTCCCACGGGAGCAATCATGGCTGGCCAACCGCTGCCTTCGCTCGGCGAACTGGAATCGCGCGTCCTGCAGATCGTGTGGGAGCACGCCCCCTGCAACGAGCGGCAGATCTGGGACATCGTTCAACAAGAGCGGTCCGCCGCTCGCACGACGGTCCTCAAGACCATCCAGCGCCTGGAGGCGAAGGGCCTCCTGCTGCGCGACAAAACGGGCGGCCCCATTCTGTGGCGCGCCAGCGTCGACCAGCGCCGCACCATGGGCGAGATGGTCCGCCGCTTCGTCGACGGGGCGCTCGGCGGCTCCACCGAACCCCTGGTCGCCTACCTCGCCGGCCAGAAGCAACTCTCCGAAAAAGACGTCGCCGCGCTCAAGCGGATTGCAGACAAGCTGGACGACTCACCGTCTTGATAGGGCAGTCATGATCGGTCGAGGCGAAGATCGTGAACCACTTCATTAAAACCTTGAACGACGCGGCCGCTACGTGGGTCCCCACGATGTTCGCCGTCCTCTGGCAGTCGACGTTGCTGGCCGCGCTCGTGGCCGCCGCGTGCTGGGCGCTCTGCCGCCAATCGCCGCGCGTGCGCTACGCCCTCTGGCTGCTGCTCGCCGCCAAGCTACTCGTGCTGCCGCTCTGGACCGTCGGCGTCCCCTGGCCGCAGCATCTCACAGGGTCGGCGCCGCCCCCCGCCGTAGACGAAGCTGGCAGCTTCGTCCCTCCCAAACAAGCGCCGCCCTCCGTCGTAGACGAAGCTGACAGCTTCGTCCCTCCCCCTCCCCCGCCGCAGGCGCAGCCGCCGTCACCCGCCATCACCTGGCAGTCAGGCCTCCTCCTACTCTGGCTTACCGTCGTCATCGCCGAGGTCGTCCGCACCGCATGGCAATTCCGCCGCCTCCGTCGCGTGCTGGCCGCCGCCCACACGGCGCCGCCGGAAATCGCGGAGCTGGTCGTGGACTGTGCCCGCGCTCTCAACCTAAAATCCCCGCCCACGACGCGCCTCATCGACGGCGAAGGTTCGCCGCTCGTCTGCGGACTCCTCCGCCCGACTCTCCTGTTGCCC
>JANOIK010000342.1:0-8730 GCA_031407585.1 Planctomycetota bacterium
GATCGACCGCAGGCAGTGGGCGAACGTGTTGCCGATCGAGGCGTCGATGGGCACCTGGATGATGCCCTCCATGTCGTACTCCACCGGGTCCTCGGTGGTGATGAGCTTGTCCGCGATGTGGTTGAGCTCGTTGAGCGCCGAGTAGAGCGTCGTCGTCTTGCCGGAGCCGGTGGGGCCGGTCACCAGCACGATGCCGTTGGGTTTGCCGATGACCTCGCGGAACTGCTTCATGATGGCGTCGTTCATGCCGACCTTGGCGAGGTCCAGGGATACGACCGAGCGGTCGAGCACCCGCATGACCACGCTCTCGCCGAACATGGTCGGGAGCACGCTGACGCGGAGATCGACCGGGTGACCGCCGACCGTGAGCTCGATGCGACCGTCCTGCGGCATGCGCCGCTCGGCGATGTCGAGGTTCGCCATCACCTTGATGCGGGTAGTGATCGCGAACGCGAGATGCCGCGGCGGAGGCACCATCTCGTACAGCACGCCATCGGCCTTGATGCGGATGCGGAACTCGTCCTCGAATGGCTCGAAGTGCAAGTCGCTCGCACTGTCCTTGATGGCGAGCAGCAGCACCATGTTCAGCAGCTTGCGCACCGGCACGCTGTCGGCCAGAGCCTCGATGCTTTGCAGGTCGACCGAGCCGCCGGCCACCTTGGCGGCCGCTGCGGCCAGCTCGGCGTCGTTGTCCATCGCGTTGACGATGCTTTCGACGCTCTCGGTGTTCTCGCCGTAGTAACGCTCTAGCGAGGAGAGCATCGCGGGCTCGGTGGCGACGACCACTTTGATGTTGTAGCCCAGGAACGTGCGCAGCTCGTCCTGAACGCTGAGATTTTGCGGATCGCACATCGCCACGGTGAGCGTGTGGCCGTCGAACTCCGTGGGAATCACGCGATACATCTGAGCCATCGGCTCGGTCACCATCGTCAGGACCTTGGGGTCGATGGTGAGGTCGGTGAGCGTGACCGCGCGGATGTGCAATTGCTCGGCGAGCGCCTGGGCGAGCTGATCGTCATTGATCAGGCCCATATCCATGGCGACCTGGCCAAGCAATTGGCCGGTGCGATTGTGCTGCTCTTCGAGCAGTAGTTCGAGCTGGTCGTCGGAGACGTATCCGAGGTCGACCAGGATTTGTCCGATGCGGCGTTGAGCCATAGCGAAGAAGAGAAGCGAGGGATCAGGAGTCAGGATTCAAAGATGCGTTGCTATTCGACCATTTCCCCGGGAGCGGCCTCGTCGAACACGCCGCGTTCGGCGGCGGCGATGCGCTTGGCGAGCTCGTCGGGGCTGTTGGCTTTCGCCAGGGCGTCCTCCTTGGTGACCAGTTCCTTCCGCCAGTGCTGGAACAGGTGGTCGTCCAGCAGCATCATGCCGTGCTTCGAGCCGGTTTGAATCGCCGAAGTGATGCGGAACACCTTGTTTTCGCGGATGAGGTTCGCGATGCCGGGCGTGACGACCAGCGTCTCGAAGCCCGCGACGCGGCCGCCGCCGATGCGGGGCAGCAACTGCTGGGCGAGAATGCCGATGATCGAGGTGGCGAGCTGCGTGCGAATCTGGTCCTGCTGGTTCGTGGGGAACACGTCGATAATGCGGTTGATCGTGCCCGCGGCGCTACTGGTGTGCAGCGTGCCGAACACGACGTGCCCCGTTTCCGCCGCGGTGATGGCGGCTTCGATGGTTTCCAAATCGCGAAGCTCGCCGACGAGGATGACGTCGGGGTCCTGCCGCAGGGCGCGGCGAATCGCCTCGGCGAACGACGTGACGTCGACGCCGACCTCGCGCTGGTTGATCGTCGACTTCTTGTGGTTGTGGTAGAACTCGATCGGATCTTCGATCGTGATGATGTGGTGGTCGACCGTGTCGTTGATGTAGTCGACCATCGCGGCCAGCGACGTTGTCTTGCCCGAGCCGGTCGGCCCGGTGACGAGGATCAGACCGCGGGGCCGCATGATCAGGTCCTTGAAGATGACGGGGACCTTGAGGTCGTCCATCGACATCATCTTCACGGGGATCTGCCGCAGCACCATCGAGACGTTGCCCTTCTGGCGGAAGATCGAGACGCGGAACCGCGCCTGATCGCCGAAGGCAAAGCCAAAGTCCGCGCTGCCGCTCTCGGCAAACTCGTTCTGGCAGCGGTCGGGCGTGATGCTCTTCATCAGTGCCATCGTGTCGGCGGGCTCGAGCACCTTGGTCTTGAGCTTCTGGAGCCGGCCGTGCAGGCGCAGCACGGGCGGCTGGCCCACGCTGATGTGCAAATCGCTCGCGCCCTGCTTCACTTGGGCCGAGAGCAGCTTGTCGATAAGGATCGTTCCCATGGCACTCTACAATAAGGCGGCTCGCGGGAGGCGCGGCGGCGCATCGCACGTCACGCGATGCAGTCGAGAAGCCTCTTGCGCGGTTCGGCGCGTCGTGTTCCGGACGACGCGGCCGTAGGCGGCGCAGGCGCGCCCCACCGCACCCGTCCGTAACGTCATTATGGCGAGCCCAGGACGCAAACTCAAGTGTTTCAACGGGATAACGGCCGCGGACGGGGGTGGGGAGAGGGTCCCAAGGAGCCGAATTCTACCGCCGCGACGGGTTGGGAGGGCGAGGGTCCCGCCGAGCCGCGGCGCTGCGGCTCGGCAGGAGCCTCGCCCTCCCGGCTGGCGTGCGGCTCTCAGTCCATTTGTTCGCGCTTCGAGACGCGGAACACCTCTTCCAGCGTCGTGATGCCCTGCATCACCTTGAAGAGGCCGTCCTCGTAGAGCGTGGTCATGCCGTTCTTGACGGCCGCTTTGCGGATTTCCACGGTCGTGGCGCCCTGGAACGCCAACTCGCGGACCTTCGACGACATCACCATCAGTTCGTAAATTCCCAGCCGGCCGCGGTACCCTGTCTTGTTGCAGTGCGAGCAGCCGACGCCTTTCATGAACGTGGCGCTGGCGGCTTGCTCGGGCGTGATGCCCGCGACCTCGAGCTGTGCGGCCGAGGGGGTATGCGGCTGCTTGCACTTCGAGCAAACGACGCGCACCAAGCGCTGGGCCATGACGCCGATGACGCTGCCTGCCACGAGGTACGCGGGCACGCCGATGTCGACCATGCGCGTGATGGCGCCGGGGGCGTCGTTGGTGTGCAGCGTGCTGAACACCAAGTGGCCCGTGAGCGACGCCTGGATGCCCATGGACGCGGTCTCGTGGTCGCGCATCTCGCCGACCAGAATGATGTTGGGCGCCTGCCGCAGCATGGCGCGAATGATCAACGCGAAGTCGAGGCCGATCGAGTGCTTCACCTCGACCTGGTTGACCCCGGGAAGGTAATACTCCACCGGGTCCTCGGCCGTGATAATCTTGCGATCGGGCCGGTTGAGCTCGTTCATCGCCGCGTAGAGCGTCGTTGTCTTGCCGGAGCCCGTAGGCCCGGTGACCAGCAGAATGCCGTTCGGGCGGCGGATGAGATTGCGGAACGTGCGGAAGTCTTTGTCCGACAGACCGAGCTGGCGGACGCCGATCTTGATATTGTCCTTGTCCAGCAGCCGCATGACGCACGACTGCCCGTGCGAGGTGGGGAGCATGCTCACGCGGAGGTCCAGCTCCTTGCCGCCGGCGGTGATTTTGATGCGGCCGTCCTGGCAGCGGCGCCGCTCGGCGATGTCCATTTTCGCGAGAATCTTGATGCGAGAGAGCAGGGCGCCCAGCAGGCGCCGCGGCGGGCTGTCGCGCTCCACCAGGATGCCGTCGATGCGGTAGCGAATCCGCACGCGCTCCTCGAACGGCTCGACGTGAATGTCCGAAGCGCGCAGCTGCACGGCCTCGGTGATCATGAGTTGCACCAGCCGCACGATCGGGGCGCTGGTCTCGTCGACCACGTCGTCGTCGCCGCCGCCGCCCGCGTCGTCTTCGGTCTCGGTGAAGTCGATCGCCGTGTCGGTGAACTCTTGCAGCATCGAGTCGGCGGATTCGCCGTCGACCTGGCCGTAGTTGCGGTTGATCGCCTCAAGGATGCTTTCCTTGGTCGAAACGCCGATCTCGATCTTGCGATTGAGGATGAACATCAGCTTGTCGAACGTCTCGAAGTCGTTCGGATCGCTGACGAGCACCTTGAGAACGCCGTTCTCCTCGGAGAAGGGGATGACCGCGTTCTCGCGGGCGACCGATTCGGGCACGAGCTCCACCACGGCCGGTGGGATCGGCACGTTGTTCAGGTCGTAGTACTCGTAGTTGTGCAGCTTGGCCTGCGCCTTGGCGATTTGCTCGCCCGTGGCGTAGCCAAGATTGATGATGGCGTCCTGCAGCTTGAGCCGCCGGCTCTTGGCGACCGTCTCGGCCTCCTGGAGCTGCTCGGGCCCAATGACGCCCTTCTTGATGAGAAAATCGCCGAGTCGGTCAGCCATGGTGCGCGTCTTCTATCTGTTCCTGTTCCGGGGGCGTCTCGGCCTGGGCCGTCCACGCCGCGATGCCTGCGAGAGTATCCCCAAGTGCCGACGCGAAGACAAGTTGCGCGCGTCGACGTGGGTATTGTTCACGCTAATGGGCGTGAATTCAACTGTCAACAAAAGGCCTGATTCGCCGAGGGCACAGAAGGCCCGCCCCGCCCAACCTGCACGCGGCGCTTGGGCGGCGAAAGGGATGGCGCGATTCCGCCGAATGTTCCGGCCAACTTTGGGCGATGCGGCTCGCCCGTTCGAGTGACTCGACTCGGACGGCCTGGCCCGCTGCCGATTAACGCCGACGGCAGACGAACATCGCGGCGACCGCCCCCGCGAGGGCCAAGACGCCAGCCGTGGGCTCGGGAATGCTGCCGGTCCAGACGATGTCGGCCGGCCGGGCCCCCGGGAAGGTGTCCGAAAAGCTGGCAAACGTTCCGTCGGCTTTCCAGCGATACACGCGACTGTACTGGATGTCGGTCACGAAAACGTCGCCGCCCGGGCCGCGCGTCACGCCAAAGCCCGCCTCCATGGGCGCGACAAAGTCGACCGGTGGCGCAAAAGCGCGAAGGAACGCGCCCGTAAGATCGAGCTCGAAGGCGACATTGGGCAGCGTCGCGAGAATCTCGCGCTGGTCGGTGATGAGCACCGTGTTAGTTTCAGGACTGTAGTGCATAGTGAACGCATCATCCTGTCCGTTGGTCAGTGCGAACGAATTCACAATCAGGCCCGTCGACAAATCGAACACGTCGATCATGTTGCTGTTGGGCATCCCCGCCCACAGGAGATTGCCAGGGACGACCGCAACGGAGCGGTACGGCAACGTGCCGATCGTGCGGAGCACCGCCCCCGTGGGGCCGAGCTCTTTGATGGGGCCGGTATTTCCCGACGGAAGCGTAGTTCCAGACACGATGAAATTGCCGTTGTTCAGTGCTTCGATGTCGCCATTCGATGAGGGCCTGTTGATCGAGGTATTCGATCCGTCACTGTTGTAGATGCGGATGACGGGCCCGAGATCGTAGCGTTCGGCGACCGCGACCCGCCCTGCGCCGTACCCCGTCGCATAAAAGCCGAAAGAGCCAATACTGCCCTTCCGCACTAGGTTTTCATCGAAAACGGAGTTCTCTTCACCGCCGCCGAAATTCGTGCACACTATGATGAAGTCGTTGTTGTCAAAGGGCGTCTGGGCCGCTGCCCACTGAATCCCGACGATGAACGAGGCGGAGAAAAACAAAATGAGACGGAGTGCGGTGCGATAGGTCGTCATGATGCTGCTCCACTGCGACGAGGATGATAAATGAAAGAGGCAGGTTCAAGGCTCTCCGCTGACGGCATCAACGCCGACGTCTGACGGCGAGCGCGCAGAAAGTCGCCGTAACGGCCAAAAGACCGGCGCAGGGCTCCGGCACGTTCCCCGTCCACACAATGCCCATCGGCCGGTGCGCCGTGTTCACAGAATTGAACCCGACAAACGTTCCGTCGGCCCGCCACCGAGCGACTCGGCTGTAATCGATATCCGTGGCGAACACGTCGCCGCCCGGGCCGCGAGTCACGCCGAGGCTGGTCTCCATCGGCGCGACGAAATCCGGCGGCAGATTGAATGCGCGAACGAGCGCCCCGGTGGCGTCAAGCTCGGAAACGATATTGGATTGCGTCAGGGGAACATCGCGCGAGTCGGCCACGAGCACCGTATTGGTCTCGTTGCTGTAAAACATCGAATTCGCGTCGTCTTGCCCGCCAGGAAGCACGAACGAAGTTGAGAACAGGCCCGTCGTCAGATCGAAGACGTCAATGGTGTTGCTGTTGTTCCTTCCCGCCCACATGATATTGCCGGGAAGCACTGCGATCGAGCGGTACGGCAAGGAGCCGATCGTTCGCACCACGGCGCCGGTCGCCGTGATCTCCTTGATGGGGCCGGGGTCGCCCGACATGGTTCTGGTTCGGGCGAGAAGGAGATTGCCGTTCGCGCGCGCCTTGAGGTCGCCGTTGTTTCCTGGACTCGGGATTTCCTTGACGACCAACCCTGCGCTGTTATAGACGCGGATTAAGTCGCTGAGTCCATCAATCTCGTGCATCGCGACGTGCCCGACGCCGTAACCGGTAATCGACCCGTTCCCGGTGCCGCCCAGGCCGCCTTTGTAGGCCAGGTTTTCAGAATAGATGTGGGTTCCCGAGGGAGGAAAATTCGTTCCCACAACGATGAAGTCGTTGTTATCAAAGGGCGCCGCTTGGAGGGCGACCGTTTGATATCCCACGACGAAGGATGCCGAAAATGCCAAAATGCGAGCGGTTTTGCGGCGTGTCATTATCATAAGACTCCCTGTTGCAACGCATGGATAAGATCAGCAAGCGCAGGAAATGGCGCCAATGAGGTTTCCGCTCCCGCAGTCTAACCGGCTGCTCCGGCTCCCGCAATTTATACAGGCAGGCCCGAAATGCTCGTAGAAGGGTGATCTTTCGGCCGCCATCGTCGTAAGTTTACGCACCCTGGCGTTACGTTTTGAGACCTCTGAACTCGAAGCACTGGAAGTCAAAGGACTTGCGATGCCCGGGCGCAGCTGCCGCAATGGGCATCTTGAGCGCACTACGACATCTAGTCGTGGGGAGGAACCCGCTGCGACGTTACTGCGAGACGTCGGTCGTCGATGACGACCATCCCGTTCGGGGCGGGTCCGAGCTCGACGCGCCGTACGTCGCGGGATCGAAAGGTTCGTCGGCGGGCGAGGCGCCATTCGCGAGCAGTCGCGCGTCGAGGCGGAGCTCCTGAGCCAGCGCGCGGAGAGCGTCGGCGTTTCGATAGAGCTCTAAGTGTTCGAGCCGATTGGCAGAGACTTCCAGCTCGGCAGCGGCAGCGCGGAGCGCGTTCACCGGGGACGCAGCAAGAACTGGAGGGGTGTATGTCGTGGAGATTGGGGCAACGGCGTCCGACACGAGTGGCGCCATTGGCGAGGCCGACCAACTGGGCGGATTCGGCGGCGTCGGATCCGTCTCGGACTGAACGACGCCAGTCACCCGCGAACTAGTCCCGTCGGGCCGTTTGCGGAACATGCGCCGCGGCGACTCCGCGGGCGCCGGCACCGGCGCATCATCCGCACGCTGCAGCATGGGAAAACGGTCGACCGTCGATCCCCCCAACGAGCGGCGCACCTGATCGATGCCGGCGCGGATCGCCGCATCGTCTTCCTCCGGCGACGCTTCAACAGTAACTGCCACAGGATCGACGACCGGAGCTGGATCGTCGCCGCGCGTGGGCGCTGCGCACGCCAACACGCAGACGACCGCAACAGCCCCGCAGCCTCGCACGGCGATCGACCGAAAAGTCTGCGTCGTGGACGTCAAATGAGGTACTCCGGCAGCGACGCTTCGAACACCGCCTCGCTGGCGAGTTCGCCGATCAGCCCGCGACCCCGTGGCCGCCAGCCGTTGCGCTGACTGGGCCGCACACGCACGTAGCGCACTTGCTCATCGGGCCCGAATTCCTCGGCCAACTCGTCGTGAGCGTAAGAGTCGGCATAGGAGGAGTCGGCGTAGGAGTAGTCGACGAACTCCACCGGCGCCTCCGGCGGTTGGGCCGCGTAGGGTCGCGCGGGGCGGCTGAACAGCGCTGCGTCGGTCGTCGGTCGATATCGGCGTTGCACGCGCCGCCGCTGGGGCGCCAGGGCCCACTGGATGAGAATGCCGCGGATCACCGCGATCGCGACGCCGCCCGTTCGCTCGTGGCAGGCCCGTTTGGCTTCGCGCCAACGCTCCTCGCTGCGGGCGAGCTCGATTAGCTCGTGCCCCGCGTCAGTGAGCCGCAGGCAAGGCACGCCGCCCGCGGTGCGATCCACTTCCTTGAGATACCCAGCGTCGACTAGCAGCCGCAGGTGATAGCGCACGCGCTCCTCAGCATCGTGTTCGGTCGGGGTGCGCAGCACGCTCACCGAGCAGTCGGCGCCGCGGGCTTCGATATCCAGCAGGAGCTGCCGGGCCAGGTCGATGTCGCGCTTCATCACGTCACTCCATTGCAGATGGGCGGGGCGAATGCGGGGGCTGGTTTCTCCGAAACCGTCCGGTCGCGGTTCGATTCTCTCGCCGCGGGCCGCAATTTGTCCCAAATCGCCGCTTGGGGTCAAGATCGTTCGCGCGTCGTGTGCGCCGCCGGAGTGGGCAAACGACGCTATCATTTGCGCCTCGGCGATGTCGGCCCCGCGCGGTTCGCAGCGGCGAAATGCCGAGAAAGTCCGTTCCGAATTGATTCTCGCGGCCCCCCGCGATAGGTTTGAGGGCGCTGTTACTCATCTGCTCGCACTCCACCGGAACGGAGCTCAGGGCCATGTCTCGCC
>JANOIK010000366.1:0-2686 GCA_031407585.1 Planctomycetota bacterium
GGAATCGCTAGTAATCGCGGGTCAGCATACCGCGGTGAATGTGTTCCTGAGCCTTGTACACACCGCCCGTCAAGCCACGAAAGTGGGGGGGGCTTAAAGCCGCCACGCTAACTCGCAAGAGAAGCAGGCGTCTAGAGTCAACTCCGTGATTGGGACTAAGTCGTAACAAGGTAGCCGTAGGGGAACCTGCGGCTGGATCACCTCCTTTCTAAGGATTTCTTAGAAACCTCATTCTTGGCAACAAGTTTGAGGGATAGAATGGGGCGATCTTGCGAAGGCAAAGTGGTCCGCTCGCTTATGTGAATCAGAAATACTCAAACCTGATTCGCCTTACGCGAGCAAACTCACCGAATTTTATTGAGAACCCGGCCTGGGATGAGCCATCCCAGCGCCGGGTTTTTTTTATGCGCCTCGGTCAAATGCTCGCATTGGAAAGGATAATTGACATAGGTAAGGTAAGTAGTACCATTGGATATCTGAAGATTTGTGCCAATGGCCATTTTGGAGCTCGGACGGCCGACCATCATGCCTTCGAAGGATTCATCAAATGATTTTCCGCTACGCCGTTCTTGCCTTGGCCGTCTGCACTTCAATCGGTCCTGCGAATGCTGCACCGAATCACCTCGCGGCGCCGGCCGCATATGACAACGTTGGTGGAGGAGTTTCGTGGGGGCAAACGTTCGTGAGCGAGGAATCACTAATTCTCGGAGCGCGGTGGTACATCGAGGATCCCACGCGGCCGAATGAGCCGTTGGTCAATGCACTTGTTGGGCCGGCGGATCTCGTGCTTTACGATGCAACCAACATCGCAAGCCCCATCGAACTTGCACGCACGCAGGTGCTGGACGCGAATGGCTCACTATCGGGTCTATCGACGCTGGCGTTTGCCGCGCCCGTATCGACGCCTGTCGGCGGAATATTCTATATCGCGATCGAAGCGGGCGACGGCTTCGGAACCGGCTTGCGTTCCGTAGATAGCTCCACGTACGCCGGCGGCTCACAGGCCTTTATTAATGGCGGCGCAATTGTGGAGGTGGCATCCGGCCGAGATACGTCCTTTGAAATCCTATCCGCCGTGCCCGAACCGCACACGGCACTTCTGCTGCTAGGGGCGTTCGGTGCAACTCTGCTCCGCTTTCGCAGACATACCTGAAGGTATTTACTGGCGACGGTACTCACCGAATTTCTAGAGAAACGATGAGCCATCCTAGCGCCAGTTTTTTTGTGCGTGCGTTAAAGTCCCTCCCCTTCGATTCGAATCATTTCTTCGTACCGTTTTACGGCTTCCTGCGGCGCCGTCTTCGGCAGGTTCGCCGCGAGCACCACGTTTTCGATGGTGCGCAACAGCCGCTCGAGCTTCGCGACGGCGGACTCCGCGGCGTCGCGTTCGGTTGAAAGCTGATCTTCGCGCTTCCGCGCTGCGACGAGCGTCTGGTAACTGCCCATGCGCTCAACGCGGCTAGCGAACTCGCTCGCGCCGCCTGCGGTCAACTTCGCCGCTTCCGCGGAGTACACGTCGTACAGCTCTGGCCAATTCTCGTACGCCTCGTCTTGCGCCGCGGCGAGCGTTTCGTCCGTTGCCGCGATCGCCGCGTCGAGTTCGTCGAGCGCGTCGGCCAGTTCTTCGTCGGCGAGGCCGAGCGAGACGCGGACGGCCTCGACCGTTTCGAGCCGGCCGTCGCCGATCTTTCGGGGCAATTGTTCGAGAATCACGCGCTGATCCGGTCGTGCGATTTCCGCAAGTGCGGTCAGCGAACCGCTGGGCTCGCGCAGTCCCGCAGGCTCAGCCTCGGCGCTGGGCGCCGTTGCGACGACCGGCCCTCGCAATTCATACGGCCCGCCGAGCCGACTGTATGCCCTCAGCAGCGCCTCGCTGGTGCGCACGGGCACGTCGATCTCGCCGCTCTCAATCACCGCGTATGCATGCGCTTCGGCGAACGACGCGCGGCCGTTGCCGTCGTAGTCGGCGGCCACCGCGGCGCCGTCGCGCGACTTTCCGCCCAGCGCCGCCCAGAAGTACGAGCAGTACTCGTGCACGTCGTTCGCAGCGACGTCCGCCGTGCATCCGGCGGCGCCCCGATCGTGCAGTTGCGAGAAAAACCCGCAGCGACGCGACGGTGAGAGTCCGAGCTCCGCGTCGGCGTCCTGAAAAATCACGTGGGCGAAGCCGCCCGAGTAGCACTGCCCCATCACCACCACCACCGTCACGTCCGGCGACAGCCGGTCGAGCCAGCGGCACAGCTCGCGCGCCGTCACCTCATCGCGGTTCCACAGGTTCAGCGATGTGTTGTAGTGATTGAACGCGCCATCTTCTTCCTCGACTCCCTCGATCTCCGCCGGTGCGATTTTGGCGTCGTCCGTCGCGGCGTCTTCGGAGCGATCGTACGCCCCGCTGCCGTGGCCGGCTGCGTAGATGAGCAGCCGGTCGCCGCTGGAAAGTTCGCGGCCGAGCTTGCGGAAACGCCGCTCGAGCAGGGTGAAATCCGTGGGGCCTGCGACGCCGGGAAGCTGGTGATCTCGATACTGGCGTCCCACCGAGTCCGGGTCGCCAAACAGCTCGGCCATGATTCGCACCGCCGGCGGGCAAGAGGCCGCGGCTTCGGCCGTTGCGATCTGTACGTCGCGGGCCGGGTCGTCGCCGTCGGCAAAGTAGATTTCCATCGACGGCGCGTCGCCGCGTCCCGGC
>JANOIK010000367.1:0-15102 GCA_031407585.1 Planctomycetota bacterium
TCGGCCGAGCCGACGATGCTTCGCTTCGAGATCGAGGCCCGGTGACTCGTGCTGGTGCGTGCGTTTCGCCCTGCTTCCGGCGTGAGGTTTCGCGAATCGTGTTGGCGGTTGGCGCCCTTTCGACGATACTCGGGGAATGAGGCTCTCTCATCTCGTCTCAGGCAATCGCCCGCTACCATTCCGCCGAACGCCGATACTTTGGGCCCGCGGCGCGTCGCTCATTGAGCTTTTGGTCGTGTTGTTCATCATGGGCATCATGATGGGCATGCTCTTGCCCGCGCTGAACGGCGCTCGCAACCGAGCCCAAGTGACCGTGTGCGAGAACAACGTCCGGCAACTCGCGTTCGCGCTGGGGCGGTCCATCGAGGCGAGGAAGAAGTTTCCGGCGCTGGGGCAGTGGACGTTCGAGATTCTGCCGTACATGGAGCAAGTCCCGCTGTATCAACTCATGAAGCAGAATCGGGAGCCGAATCCGAAATTCCCTCGGCCGCCGCTCTTGCGGTGCCCGATGCAGGACGAGCTGGAGACCCGAGTGGACACGGTGCATGCCAGTCACTACGTGCTGGTGCTCGATCGCCTGCCCAACGGTGAGATGGAACGCGGCTGGGACATTCAGGATATTCCACTGCCGTACAACGACGCGATTCCCGAGCCGTGGTACGTGGCGCCGGAGGTGTCGTACGCGACGCAGGAGTTCTACTTCGCCGAGCATGAAGGACCGCATCCACCAGGGCAGTATGTGACGACTGGCGGGTTGCGATCGGACTAATTCTGAGCGTCGCCGTCCGAGAGGCCTTCACGCCCTGCAGCCGTCGTCATTCGGATTTCGACATTCCCAACTGCTCCCGCAGCCACGCCGGCCGATTCGTCGTGATCGACCACGCTCCCGCCTGGATGTAGAACCGGGCCAGCTCCGGATCGTCCACCGTCCATACGCCGAACTCGCGCACGTTCATGTCGGACAGCTTCCGCACGAGCGACTCGTTCAGCGCTTCGCGATTCGCCATGGACCCAAAGGCGTCCGCGCCGGTGCGCTTCATCGTCGAGACGATCGTTTCCTCGCTCGGTCGCCAGGCGCCGTCCGCTTGCTGTTCGTACCGAGTGAGCCATTGCGTGCGGAGCGCGGGCCGGCGGCGCTCGCACTCGGCAATTGCGTCGGCGTCGAAGCTGATCACCACGATCCGCTCGTCCTTGAGCCCCGACGCGGCGATGGCCTTGAGCAGCGGCGGCACAATCGCCACGCCGCCCGCTTTCAACTCGAGAAAGACCATCTTGCCCGCGGGCACGAGCGCGAGCACTTCGTCGAGCGTGGGAATCCGCTCGCCGCGGAACTTGGGATCTTTCCATGCGCCCACGTCCAGCCGCCGCAACAGGTCCAACGGCGTCTCGGCGATCACGTGCTTCTCACCAGCGAGCCGCTCCGTCTCGAGATCGTGGATGCAAACGACGCGGCCGTCGGAGGTGAGCTGGAAATCTCCCTCGATGCCGTCGGCTCCCTGCTCCCACGCCAGGCGAAACGCCGCGAGCGTGTTCTCCGGCGCGTCGAAGGACGCGCCGCGATGGGCGATGATCAACGGCTCGCGGCCTTGGGACGCGGTGGGTGCGACGAGTGGAATCATGGCTGCGAGGACCCGTAGGCGGCGCATCAGTTTGCTTGTCATTTCATCGACCGCCGGGCGGGTGTGAGTTCACGAATGCTACGCTGGCGCCGCAAAAGCCGGCCGGCCAGGCGAATTGGGCGGCCGCGGCGGTCGTGGCTGAGCATTTCGTGCAATCGTACCGCCCAAGGCATTCTTGGCCGCTGCCGCGTGCGCGTCAAAGCCGGGGCAATTCACAGGGCGCTCATCAGCAATTCACACGTTCTTCGTATTGGCTTCGCCGGAACTAAAGACGGCGGGCCTATCTTGTTGGCCGTTGGGACGGAGAAGAGTCGTCGCTCCCCTCGTCGCTGGGACTGGGGGTTGATCTGCGCGACTTGCCGTCTCGAAGTCGCAGGGAGCAATTGTCATGCAATCACGCCGGGATGGCGCGGGTCGCGCACGGTCGCCGCGGGGCTTTACGCTCGTTGAGCTCTTGGTCGTCATCGCCATCATTGGCGTGCTGGTCGCCTTGCTGCTGCCGGCGATTCAGGCCGCACGCGAGGCGGCCCGCCGTTCTTCGTGCACCAACAACGTGAAGCAGCTCGCGCTGGCCGCCGCGAATTTCGAGTCGGCCAACGGCTATTTTCCGCCGGGCGGACCCACCTGCGTGGACATCAACACGCCCGCGGGACCCTCGTGGCTGGTCGCCGGCACGCAATTCGGCGGCGGCAGCGGCACGTGCTACGGCCCGAACTGGGCCGTCCAGCTTTTCGGCTTCATCGAGCAGGGTTCACTAGCCAATTTCGCCCGACAGGCGCTCATTAACTATCCACAAGACGTCGTCGAAGCCAATCCGCCGGACAACTGGGATCTCAAGCGCAGCGAACTCGGGAGCCTGGGCGGCAAAACGACCGGGTCTTTTCTGTGTCCCACCGCCGGAATGGATCCCGGAAATCCCGCGTTCTACAACGACGACGACGACGGCACGAGCGGCATGAGCCTGGGGCACCTTTCTAAGGGCAACTACGCCGCCTGCTTCGGCGGTCGCTACATGATGCAGGCCATTCCGCTGGAGTCGGTCAACCCGCCCTACGCGGCGAACATTTTTCCAACAATGATCGGCATGTTCGGTATGGTGCGCATACAGAAGATGCCGCCGGGGCAGCGGCTTGGCAAGGGAACCGATGCGGCGCAGATAAGCGACGGGTTGAGCAACACGGTCATGCTGAGCGAGGTGCTTGCGTGGCAGGAACCCAACGAACGCGGCGGCGGCGAAAACGGCCTGTCCGGAAACGACGACTGGCGCGGCGCCTGGATGGTGCCCGCCATGGGCGCCAGTGCGTTTTCCGGTCGCTTTCCGCCCAACTCCTCGGGCGCTGGCAAGGAAACCAATCCCAACAATCCGACCGAAGTCTTAGATGTCGCCGACCGCGGGGATCGCATCCCAGCGTGCGGCACGAACATCGAGACGTCGCCGGATTTCGCACAGATGCCGTGCACGGAGAATTCATCGACCGGCGACACCTGGGCCTCGGCCCGCAGTCTCCACACCAGCGGCGTCAACGCCGCGATGGGCGATAGCTCGGTGCGTTACGTCGACAACGACATCGACGGCAACGTGTGGCGGGCGCTCTGCACTCGCGCCGGCGACGAAACCGTCCAATAAACGACCGGCCGCCGGGGTTTTTTACGTCACGACGATCTTCTGCACTCATTCCGCATACTTCGCAACTAGCACGCCGCGTCCACGACGAACACCAACTCAACACGGGGATAACACCATGCGTTCGAAACACGTCGCCAAACTGCTGAACAAGATCCGCAACCGGAAGAGCAAGTCGAGCCGCAGCGCGCGGTTCGCTCGCCGCGGGGCGCGCCTGTCGATCGAAGGCCTCGAGCAGCGCAACCTGATGACCGCCGTCTCGTTCATCCAGGGCGTCGGCGGCTACGCCAGCGGCGAAGACACGATCATCTACAACCGCTCGCCGGACGTGAACTTCGGCACCGAATCGTTCCTCAGCGTCGATCAGCAGGACATCAACGGCGTACGGCAAGGCCTGGTGAAGTTCGGCGGCATCTTCGGCAATGGCGCCGGGCAGATTCCCGTCGGCTCGACGATTAACTCCGCCTCGCTCACGGTGAACGTGCTCGACCCGTCGAACACCTCGATGCAGATCAGCTTGTATCGCATGCTTTCCAACTGGAGCGAGAGCACCGCGACGTGGAACACGTTCGGCGCGATCGGCGGCGTGCAGGCCTCCGAAGGCGAGGCGGCCGGCCTGCCGCCCGATGCCACGCTCATCAACCCCACGCTCGGTCCCAAGATCTTCGACGTAAAGACCTCGCTCCAACACTGGGCGTCCGGCGAAAGCAACTTTGGCTGGTTGGTTGAATCGGCGGCCACGAATGGCTGGGACATGGAAACCTCCGAAGCCGCTCAGGTGAATCGGCCGATCCTCACGATCGACTTCACGCCGCCCGCCGCGGGAGCCGGCGTCGCTCAGTTCATTAACATCTCGCCACGCATCACCGAAGGAAACGCGGACCACACGTTCCTGCTCGACGTCGCCCGCAGCGGCGGCGTCACCGGCGATCTCACGGTCAACTATGCGATCACCGCCGGAACGGCCGTCGACGGCAGCGACATTGTCGTCGCCAACGGCATGGTCACGTTCCCCGCCGGCGTCGCCAAGGCGAGCGTGCCCGTGCAGATCAAAGGGGATACCGACCTCGAGGGCAACGAGCAGTTCACCGTCACGCTCACCGGCGCCGTCGGCGCCAACGCGGTCCTCACCGCCACGATTGCCGACGACGACGCGCTGATCAACGAAGTCCTCGCTAACATCACCAACTCCACCACGAACGAGACCGATCGCGAATACATCGAGCTCGTCGGGACGCCCGGGGCCAGCCTCAACGGTTACTACTTCGTCGTCTTCGAAGGTGAAGCGGGCACGGGCTCGGCGGGCGACGATCAAGTCGCCTACGGCACGGCCGACATGGTCATCGACCTGTCGGGGCAAACCTTCGGCCCGAACGGCTTGCTGGTCATCACGCCCAATGCGTGGGCCTACCAGAGCCTCAAGGACGCCGCGACCAACCAATTCATGACCAACAAACTCGACGGCGCCGGCGGCGCGCTCGAGGACTCGTCGCAAACCTACGCCTTGATCCGCAGCCCGCTCAACGCAATCGTCCAGGGCACGGACTACGACACCATCGGCTCGTTCGAGAACGCGACCGAGCTGGCGCTCGGCGCCGGCGTGGGCATCCTCGACCAACTCCCGGTCGGCGCCCAGATGGTCGACAGCGTCGGCGTCGTCGAAGGCGGCAGCGGCGATCGCGATCGCGTGCTCACGACCGCCGACCTCAACCACCCCGGCGTACACGTCCACATCCCCACGGGCCTGACCGGCAGCGAGGGGGTGACGTCCGATGCCGTCTCGCGTCGCTACGACACGGCGAGCGAGCAAGACACGCAGCCCAACACGATCGGCGTGTGGTTTAACGGCGACGTCCCCAACGGCACGACCACGCCGCTCCAATATGCCGCCGATCCCAGCCGCAGCGTCGTGGCGCCGGCCGGGTCCGTCATCACCCCGGGCGCCCACAACATCCTCCGCAACGTGCAGTTCAACGTCACCAAGACCACCGTTGACGAAGCGACCGGTTTGGTGACGCTTACGGTGACGCGCACCGGCGACACGTCCGCCGCGATCGACGTCGGCTACAACACCTCGAATGAAACCGCCCTCGCCGGCCAGGACTACACGGCCGTCACCAATGGCCAGCTCCACTTCGCCATCGGCGACGCCTCCGAGGACATTACGATCAACCTGCTGTCCGACGACAACGCCGAGGGCTTCGAGTCGTTCCGCGTCAACCTCTCCTCGGCCACCAGCCCGTTCCTGGTAACGACCAGTACGGCCATCGTCACCATTCAGGACGCCGACGTGAATTTGCGGACGTTCCAGAACGGCGTGAATGGCTACGCCGGCACGCGCGACTCGTATCTCGACAGCCGCAGCACGATCGATCCCTCGGGCTTCAATGCGTCGGTGGTCATCGCGCAAGAAATCGACGAGGCGGCCACGGCTACGGCGTCGCGACCCTCGCAGGGGTTGCTGCGATTCGACGACCTGTTCGGCGCCGCGGGCAATCAGGTGCCGCTGGGCGCGAAGATATTCAACGCCTTCATCACGGTCAACGTGGTGAGCCCCTCGGCAGGCGACGCCGCGATCCGCTTCTTCCGCATGCTCAATAACTGGGACGAAGCGTCTGCCACGTGGGCCGACCCGCAGGGCTCCTCGGGCAGCAGCATCTCCAGCGGCATCACGCCCGACGGAATCGAAGCCGACTCGGTCGTCGACGCGCTCGTCGGCACGCCGGGCGCCGCCGGCCGGGTCGACATCGCGCTGAACGTCGACACGATTCAGGCCTGGGCCAACGGCACGCTCGAGAATCTCGGCTGGGCCATCATCAACAACTCCGCGGAAGACTGGGCGTTCGGCAGCGCCAACGACTTCCTCAGCCAGAACCCGTTCTTCCCCAAGCTGACGATCCTCTACACCGACCCCGTTGCGGCAGGCCCCGGTTCGGCGGGTGAATTCTCGCTGTCGAACGACACGTTCATCGTCAATGAGAACGGCACGGCCAGCATCACCGTCAACCGCGTCGGCGGTTCGAGCGGCGCCGCCACGGTGAACTACACAATCGGCGCCGGCACGGGCTCGCTTGCCGACATCAACGGATCGGCGACGGGCTCGATTAGCTTCGGCGCCGGCGAGTTGTTCGAGACAATCACCATCCCCATCAACGACGACGGCTCGCTGGAAGCCAACGAGACGCTCACCGTCACGCTCAGCGGCGCGGGGCTGGACTTCGATCGCGACGTCGCCACACTCACAATCCGCGACAACGACTTCAGCACGTTCAGCCCGACACTGCTCTTGAACGAGTTCTTTATTAACTCGCCGGGCAATGACGGGGCTCACGAGTTTGTCGAGCTGGCCGGCTTGGCCAACGCCGGCCTTGGCTCGCTGTACTACATCGCGGTGGACGGTGACGTCGGGCCCACCGAGGGCTCGGCCGAGTTCGTGGTGGATCTGGGTCCCTACGTCAACGGCGCCAACGGCCACACGCTCATTGCGGCGGAGAGCGGCTTTGACTTCACCGTGCCTGCCGGGACAAACTTTATCGGGCGATCTGACCTGAACGCCGAAGGCCTGCGAAACGGCACGAACACGTTCATCCTCGTGTACAGCCCCGACCGCTCGCTCACCTTGGGCGACTTTGACTACGACTGGGACAACAATGGCACGCTCGATCTGCCGAACGGCGCCCAGATCATCGACCTTATGGCGATCAAGGACGCCAGCGCGAGCGACGTCGTGTATGGTCCTGCGGGAAGCTTCACCGCGGAAGCCGATCACCCGAACTATCACGCCGATGCGCTAAGCCGCTTCCGCGGCAATATTAACCGCGTTACTGCCAGCGCCTGGTTTCACGGCGATCTCACCGAAGCGGGCGACGATCCGCTGGTCTACAACCAAAATCCAGGTTTTGCCGGCAGCCTTCCCGTCCCGGGCGCCGCTGTAACGCCTGGTGAGCAGAACACTGGCACGGCGGTGCAGAGCCCGCTGGTGGCGCTGACCGCCGTCACGCCGAATCTTCCCGCGGGCACGGTCACGCTCACCTTCAACGGAGCGGTGACCCAGGCGCTCAAGGGCACGGGCGGCGGCGATCGGGCCGTCACCATTACCGATACGTCCGGCAACCCCGTTCCTGGCGTCGACCTCGGCGGCGTCCTCACGGGCTTGGGTACCAACACGTTGACCGTCAGCTTCACCGGCCCGTCGGTGGTCGGCGGCATCCTCCCGGCAGGCAACTACCGCCTTACGTTCCTGGGCAACGGCCTGATCGGCAACGGCCGGGCCGTTGACGCGGGCCAGGCAGGGACCCTCACCGGCAGCAACCGGACGTTCAACTTCACGCAGCCCACCGTGGGCATTGAGGGCGACTACGACGGCGACACCCGCGTCACCGGCGACGACGTCCTCGTCTGGCAACGCACGCTCGGCAGCCCGGCGCCCAGCGGCAACGGCAGCGGCGCCGACGGTGATAACAGCGGCACGATCGACGCGGGCGACCTCCAAGTCTGGCGCGACGCCTTCGTGGCGCCAAGCGAAGCCGCCGCAACCCAGAGCGTGGTCGCCGCCGCTGATGAGCCGAGCTCGGATGACTCCGGCTCGCTCGTGAGCGTGGCCCAGGCCGCCCAAACATTCGCGGCCCCGTCGCCGCGGGGGGGCGCCCGCTCGGCCTACCGGCCGAGCGCGGCGTACCTGACGCCCGCGGCGACGGCGACGGCTCCGCTGGCGGCCTTGGCGGCGAAGTCGACCTTCGGCGACCTCGACGATCTGTTCGCCGAGCTGGGCGATGACGACGCGGAGCTGAGCTTCGCGGCTGCAGGCATCGGCGAACTGCTGGCCGGCGCCCTCTAGAGAACCGCCCCTATCGAAACTTGGCCGATCGTGTCGGCCAACTGTGGATGTTCGACTTTCCGATCATCCGCTGCGCGGAAGAACCGCGTCTGTGCACCCGTCGCAGGCGCGGTTCTTCTTTGCGCTTCCGAAATGCGCTATGTGACCCCGACCGCGACCGTGAGGCCCCGATATCGCGCGACCTCTGCTTGCATCGTCGCTTCATCCCACCCAAGCAGCGCACCCATCCACCGTGCCACCTGCTCCGCAATCGCCAGGTGCTCTCGATGATAATGCCGCCAACTCGTGCGGCGAATCATCACGTCGTCGAGGCGGCGCGCCCATTCGCAACGGCAGGCATTCTCGACCACTTCGCTCCCCACCGGCGGCGGCAGCACGCCGCTGGTCGATGGCGTCTGGCTCTCGTTGCCGAGCAGCAACGGCTCGTCGGCCGTCGTCGAGCGCGTCGCCGCGCCCAGATGCTGGCCGATAGCATCGACCGTGTCTTCCGCCATGAGCCGGTATGTCGTCAGCTTCCCGCCGGTCACGTCCCACCATCCGCAGTGGCTCATCGAGATTTCGTGACGCCGCGAGATGTCCGACGGGTTGCCGTGCGGATCGGCCACCAGCGGCCGCAGGCCTGACCAGGTGCTCACAACGTCGCCGGGCGTAAGCCGCGCCGCAGGGAACGTCGCGTTGACCACCTCGAGCACGTACGCCACATCGGCGGCGTCGCACGGCGGATTCGCGAGGTCGCCACGGTAGTCGGTATCGGTCGTCCCGAGGATCACTCGCTCGCCCCACGGAATGGCAAACAGAATGCGATCTCCCTCGGCCATCACCACCGCCTCGGGCACGGCGAATCGCTCGCGGTCGACGACCAGATGCACGCCCTTGGTCAACCGCAGCGTGGTCTTCGACAGCGGCAATCGGTCGGACCACGGGCCCGTGGCGTTCACGACCGTGCGCGCCCGGGCGAGCAGGCGCGTCTCGCCGGCGGCATCCTGCAGGTCGCAACGCCACATGCCGGCATCGTCCTCGGCGCCCAGCAACTGCACATCGTTGAGAACAATCGCACCGTGCCGTTCCGCGGAGCGCAATGTGTCGAGCACGAGTCGGGCGTCGTTGGTGAGGGCATCGAAGTATCGCACGGCGCCTGAGAGTCCCTCGCGCGACAACCCCGGCAGCAGCCGCTGCGTGGCCTCGACGCTCAGGCTGCTCGAACGGCCGAAGTTCTTAAACCCGCACAGGAGATCGTAGATGCGCACTCCGACCGACAGCTTCCACCACGACCACGGCGTTCGCCGCCGCGTGGGAAACAGAAACGGCAAAGGCTCCGCCAGGTGCGGCGCGATGCGCCCGAGCACCGCCTTCTCGCGGCTCGCCTCGCGCACCAAGCCAATGCGCCCCTGGGCGAGGTAACGGATGCCGCCGTGCAGCAACCGGCTGGACCGGCTGCTCGTGCCCGAAGCAAAGTCGCGCTGCTCGATCACCGCCGAGCGCAACCCGCGCATCGCGGCGTCGCGCGCGACCCCGGCGCCGACAATCCCGCCGCCAATCACCAGCACGTCGAAATCGCCCGCCTGCAGCTTCGCGATCGAAGCGGCCCGCTTTTCAACCGGCGATAACTCGTGACTGCCCATGCCAGCGAGTATGACATACCTCGCCGCGCATGCGGTAGAATGCGATCAGAAATAACCGCCAAGGACGCCAAGGTCGGGGGAGAGTTGAACCACGACGACACGACGAAAGATAAGAAAGAGAGTGATCCCGGATTTCGCGGATGAAACGGAGTAGGGCATTGAACGTACTCTTTTCCTATCCGTGAAATCCGCGTAATCCGCGGTCGACTTATTCTCCTCCGCTCGTCGTGTTCGTCGTGTCGTCGTGGTGAAGTAATTCGGCAATTGCATTCTCCCCCCTTGGCGTACTTGGCGGTTCAATTCCCTCCAATCGCAGCAAGCAAAGCCATGCCCCACGTGCTCGCCCTCGATCAGGGCACCACCTCCTCCCGCGCAATCGTGTTCGACGAGCATGGCCGCGCGCTCGCCACGGCTCAGCGGGAGTTCAAGCAGCACTTCCCGCAGTCGGGTTGGGTGGAGCATGACGCCGCGGAGATTTGGCAGTCGCAGCTCGATGTGGCGGTCGAGGCGCTTGCCAAACTCAGGCTCAAAGCCGCCGACGTCGCGGGGATCGGCATCACAAACCAGCGCGAGACGATCGTGCTGTGGGAGCGCGCGACCGGCAAGCCGCTGCATCGGGCCATCGTGTGGCAAGACCGCCGCACTGCTGGCGAGTGCCAGCGGCTGCGCGCCGCCGGGCGCGAGCCGATGATTCACGCCAAGACGGGCCTGCTGCTCGATCCCTATTTCAGCGGCACGAAGATCGCTTGGCTCCTCGACAACGTCTCGGGCGCACGCGCCCGGGCCCAGGTGGGCGAGCTCGCCTGCGGCACGATCGATTCCTGGCTCGCGTGGAACCTCTCCGGCGGCGCGCTGCATATCACCGATGCATCGAACGCCGCACGCACCCTGCTCATGAACATCCACGACGGCGACTGGGACGATGAGCTGCTTCAAACGCTCCGCGTGCCGCGCGCTGTGCTGCCGGAGATTCGTTCCTCCAGCGAAGTCTATGGCGAGGCCGCCAGGGGCACGCCGCTCGCCGGCATCAAGATCGCCGGCATCGCGGGCGATCAGCAGGCGGCCCTGTTCGGCCAAACCTGCTTCGAGCGAGGCGGCGCCAAGAACACCTACGGCACGGGCTGCTTTCTGCTCATGCACACCGGCGCGACGGCCGTCGACTCGAAGTGCCGCCTGCTGACCACAGTCGCCTGGCGACTCGGCGACGCGACCGAGTACGCGCTCGAGGGGGCCGTCTTCATCGGCGGCGCGGCCGTCGGCTGGCTGCGCGACGGGCTAGGCGTCATCAAGAGCTCGGCCGACGTTGAGCCGCTGGCGAACTCCGTCGCCGACAGCGGCGGCGTCTCGTTCGTCCCCGCGTTCACCGGTCTCGGCGCTCCCGACTGGGATCCGTACGCCCGCGGCGCGATCATCGGACTCACCCGCGGCACGACGGCTGCGCATCTGGCGCGGGCCGCGCTCGACGGCATTGCCCTGCAGGTCGCCGACCTGATCGAAGGCATGCAGGACGACGCGGGGTTCACGCTCGACGAGCTGCGCGTCGACGGCGGCGCCAGCGTGAACGACGCGCTCATGCAGATCCAGGCCGACGTGTTGCAACTACCCGTCGTGCGCCCGCGCGTCACCGAAACGACGGCGCTCGGCGCCGCGTATCTCGCCGGGCTCGCGACAGGCGTGTGGCCGTCGCGTGAGGTGATCGCCCGACAGTGGGCGGTCGATCGCCGGTTCGAGCCGCGGATCACCGCTGACGAGGCCGCGTCCCGGCGGGCCACCTGGCGGCGAGCCGTCGAGCGGGCCAAGGGCTGGGCCGAGGCTGACACGGACAAATGACGCGGAGCGCCGCGTTTGCCTGGAATCCGCGCTGTCCGTGTATAATGGGCGGGCCGTCCTGGACCGGGCGTCTCCGCTGTGGCGGCGAACCTTTCCCCAAACGGTGGGGTTTACCCCCGGTTGCAGTCCGCGCGGGCCAATGCGGTCGGTATCGACCGCCGGGGCCGGGGCCGCGAGCCGCTTGCGGAGTAGAGTCGTGCCTGGCCAATCCTCCTCTTTGGGCCTGTGGCGGCGGCGGGAAACCGTACGTCCTCGGCCCGCGATATTTTTGGGCGCTGGCCTGCTCTCGATTACTGTGCTCGTCACGACAATCGTCGGCGCGTCGGCGGCGGATCTCGAGGACGGTGAACAGCTTTTCCACACCGGCCAGTACGCCGAGTGCATCGACATGGCCGCCGCCGAGATCGACCGCGGCAATTACCTCGAACCGTGGCGGCGCCTCAAGATCGACGCCGAGATGGCCACGGGCGCCTACGAGACCGCGCTGACCAGCGTCGAGCAGGCGCTCGGCGAGTTCCCCACTAGCCTCGCCCTGCGGCTGCAGGCCCACGCCGTGTACCAGTTCAACGGCCAGACGGCCCGCGCGGCCACCGAACTCGAAATGATCGAGCGGCTCGCGGTCAACGACCCGCGCCGCTACTCCTCGCCCTCCAGCCGATTGGCCCTGGGGCGTTATTTCCTGCGCGCGGGCGCCGACGCCCGGCAGGTGCTGGAGATTTTTTACGATCCCATCACCCAAACGTGGCCCGATTTTCTCGACGCACATTTGGCGAGCGCCGAGCTCTCACTGGAAAAATACGACAACGCCCTCGCGGCCGAGACGCTCACCAAAGGGCCCGAAACGCTGCACGCCGATCCGCAGTACTACTATCTTCTGGCGCGGGCGTACTCCACGGACGACGGCGAGGCGGCCGCGGCGGCGCTCGGCTCGGCGCTCGAACTTAATCCGCGACACGTGCGCTCGCTACTCCTGCAGGTCGATCAACGGATCGACGCGGAGCAATACGCCGAGGCCGAGAAGTTGCTCGAAGCGGTCGACGCGGTGAATCCCCGCGAGCCGTTGGCGTGGGCGTACAAGGCGGTGCTCGCGCACCTCGCGGGCGACGCCAAGGCCGAAGATGCCGCTCGCGCCAAGGCGCTCGCCGATTGGGCGGTGAATCCCGAGGTCGACCACACGATTGGGCGCAAGCTGTCGGACAAGTACCGTTTCACCGAGGGCGCCGCGTACCAGCGCAAGGCGATTGAGCTCGACGCTAAATATCTGCCCGCGCGGATGCAGCTCTCCCAGGACCTGCTTCGTTTGGGTGACGAGGACGAGGGTTGGCAGCTCGCCAGCGACGTGTTCGACGCCGACGGCTACAACGTGGTCGCGCACAATCTGGTGACGCTGCACGACACGGTGAAGAACTACCGCGTGCTGACGAATGACTCGTTCCGCGTGCGCATGGAGTCGCGCGAGGCAGCCATCTACGGCGAGCGCGTGCTCGACCTGCTCGCCCGGGCCAAGGCCACGCTGTGCGAGAAATACGACTCGCCGCTCGATCGGACCATCGCCGTCGAGATCTTCCCCGAGCAGAAAGACTTCGCGGTGCGCACGTTTGGCCTGCCGGGCGCCGACGGCTTCCTGGGCGTTTGCTTCGGCAATGTTATCACGGCCAACAGCCCGGCCGCGCTGGGGCAAACCAAGGCGAATTGGGAATCGGTCCTGTGGCACGAGTTCTGTCACGTCGTGACGCTGCGGAAATCACGGAACAAGATGCCGCGCTGGCTAAGCGAGGGCATCTCGGTGTACGAAGAACGGCAGCAGAATCCCGCTTGGGGCCAATCGATGACGCCCGAGTACCGCGAGACGATCCTCGGCGGAAAGCTGACGCCCGTGAGCGGCCTGAGCGGCGCGTTCCTGGCGCCGGAGAGCCCGATGGCGTTGCAGTTCGCGTATTTCGAGTCGTCGCTGGTCGTCGAGTTCATCATCGAGCGTTACGGACTCGATGCGATCAAGCAGACGCTCGCGGACCTGGCGGCGGGCATCTCGATCGACGCAGCTCTCGCGCGCAATGTGACGCCGCTCAATCGGCTCGACGCCGAGTTCGAGAAGTTCGCTCGTGAGCGCGCCGAGCAATTGGCGCCGAAGCTTACTTGGGAGGAGGTCGAACTCGAACCCCGCGCCGACGCCGAGGAAGTGGCGGCGTGGCTCAAAGATCACCCGAACAACTTTCAGGGGCTCGTGCGATGGGGCGTTGCCCTTCAGCGCGAAGAGAAGTGGAAAGAGTCGCTCGAACCGGCCACGCGATTGCTCGAGCTGTTCCCCAACTACGTCGGCGCCGGGAATGCGTACTCCCTTCTCGCACAGGCGCATCGCGAACTGGGTGACGCTAAGGCAGAACGCGAAGCTTTGGAGCAGTGGGCGTCGCGCAGCTCGGATGCGACCGATGCCTACGAGCGAATGGCGACGCTCGCCGAAGAATCGGGCGACTGGGCCGCGGTCCAGCAAAACGCTTTGCGCGCGCTCGCGGTCGACCCGCTGACGCCCGCGCCGCATCGCTGGCTTGCTAAGGCCGCCGAACAGCTCAATCGCCCGGACGACGCGATCGCTGCCTACCGCGCGCTGCTGGAATTCGATACGACCGATCCGGTCGACGCCCACTTCCGGCTGGGCAAGCTGCTCAAATCTCGCGGCGACGCCGTCGAAGCGCGACGCCAGGCCCTCATGGCTCTCGAAGAAGCGCCGCGGTTCCTCGACGCGCATCGCTTGCTGCTGGAATTGACCGCCGACGCCACGGAGGCCAAATGAATCGCATTCTCAAATCGCCGCGCGTACTGGGCGCAATGCTCGGCGTCGTGCTGGCCGGCGCCGCCGTGGCCCAATATGGCGACGATGGCTTCGGCGGAGGCCGCGGAGGCCGGCGCGGCGGAGGTGGCCGCGACCGATTTAACGAATCCATGGACGAACGAGCCGGCGTCCCCATGTGGGAGAACGCCAAGGGATTCGAAAAGGACGTCTTCACCTTCGTCCGCGTCATCTACGGCCAAGGCGGCGACTACGGCTATGGTCGCCGGGGTCGGCGCGGCGGCGGCGGCGGCGGTTGGGAAACCGATTGGCCTGAGAGCGATTACAACCTGTCGTATCGACTGCAGCAACTCACGTCGCTGAAGGTGAACCCGTATGCGCTTCGACTCGAGCTCACCGACCCGAAGCTGTTCGACTATCCGTTCATTTATATGATCGAGCCAGGCAACCTCTATTTCACGGAGGACGAGGTGCTCGCGCTGCGGAAGTACCTGCTCGCGGGCGGCTTCTTGATGGTGGACGATTTCTGGGGCGATTACCAGTGGCAGAATTTTTACGAGCAAATTAAGCGGGTGTTCCCCGATCGCGAGGTCAAGGAACTTCCGGCTGACCACGAAATCTTCCGCATTGTTTATCCGCTGAAGGACAAACCGCAAATGCCGAGCGTCGGCGTCGCTGTCGACGGCAAGGCGTGGAACATCACGTGGGAAGACCAACACGGCGGCGACTGCCGCACGGTGCACTACAAGGCCATCTTCGACGACAAGGGCCGGATGATGACC
>JANOIK010000456.1:0-2209 GCA_031407585.1 Planctomycetota bacterium
CGGGCATCATGCCAAATGAGCTGGTGCTGACGCTGATGTTCAGTCAGTTCGTGGCCAAGACGCTGGTGGAAATCGCCATGTTGCCGGCGACGACGCGGATCGTGGCGTTCCTCAAGCGCGCCGAAGGCATCGACCATTACGACCGCGACACGAATTTCAACCCGTTCGCGCTGAAGCCCTGATCGAGGCGGACCTTCTTGCCGAGCAGTTCGATGGCGGTGCGGACGCCGGCCGGCTTGCCCTGGACCTTGCCGCCGAACGGGATGAACGAGGCCAGCACCGCCAGTGAGACGATCCAAGTCACGATGCTGGTGGTCTGGCGGGTCATGGTTGGCGATCCTGATCGGACCCGGCGGCGTGCCGGGGTTGATCGAGGGATAGCCGGTGGGGGACGGCGGCGCGGTTCCGCAAGGAACAGGTCGGCAGATAAGGGGATTGGGTTGGAATTCAGCCGGCTTCCGCAGCGATGGCGGCCAGTTCGGCTTCGGAGGTCTTAAAGGCGTGCGGCGTGCGTCCGGCGCGGGCGTACCAGTAGCCGGCGTTCCCTCTATCACCCTCGATGGTGTGGAGGATGGCGTGCAGCCAACAGGCGAGGGGGTCTGCCTCGTGGCGCTGCACGATGGCGTGGGCCGCGTTCCATGCACCGTTTTGGGCGAGTGCGACGGCTTCTCGGATGTCGTCGGCCGCCGTCATCGGACCACTGGGTTCGTCGCCCGCCAATGCTGCCATCCCTTCGCGCGCAGCTCACATGCCGGGCAGGTGCCGCAGCCATAGCCCCAGGGGTGCCGACGGCTGCGGTCGCCCAAATAGCAGGTGTGGGTGGCCTCGACGATCAACTCGACCAGCGCCGCGCCGCCGAGCGCGTCGGCCATGACCCAGGTGCCGCCCTTATCGACGTACATCAGCGGGGTTACGATCTCGCACGGCGTGTCCATCCCGAGCGCGATGGAGCGGGCGAGCGCATCAAGGGTATCGCGGCGGCAATCGGGATAGCCCGAATAGTCGGTCTCGCACATGCCGCCGACGAGCGTGGTGAGGCCGCGCCGGTAGCCCAGCGCCGCCGCATAGGTGAAGAACAGCAGGTTGCGGCCGGGCACGAACGTGTTCGGGAGGCCGCTGGCCGACAGCTCGATGGCGGCCGAGCGCGTCAGGCTCGTCTCGGAGATGCGGCCCAGCGTCGGCAGTTGCAACAGATGGTCGGGCCCGAGTTTGGCCGCCCATTTCGGAAACCGTTGCTTGAATTCCGTCAGCAGCGTCAGCCGCGTCTCGAGCTCGATGGCATGGCGCTGGCCATAATCGAAACCGATGGTCTCGACGGCATCGTAGCACTCGAGCGCCCAAGCGAGGCAGACGGTCGAGTCCTGCCCGCCCGAGAACAGGACGAGGGCGTTGTTGGGCGTTACGGTCAGAGCTTGGCCCCGTCGTACTTGTGCGGCGTCAGCGCGTCGGGATCGACGCCGTCGAGGCAGCGGACGTTGATCGCCACCATCTCCGTTCCGTCCGGTCCGGTGCCGCGGCCGAATGAGCGGACGCCGCAGGTCTTGCAGAACAGGTGGTGCACTGCCTTCTTGCCGAACTGGTAGTCGCTGAGCCCTTCGGTGCCGGAGACGAGCGTGAACTGGCTGGCGGGCACGAAGGTGAGGATCATCCCCGTGCGACGGCAGATCGAGCAATTGCAGCTGATCGACTTTTCGACGTCAGCGGTCACCTCGTAGCGGACGGCGCCGCAGTGACAGCTTCCGGTATGGTGTTGGGCGCTCATGGTTTTTTCTCCAAGTGGCACGTCGGCTCGGCGATCTGAGGTAACTTGGCCTCGACCCCCGATCGGGTTCGCCGTGAGGGGGCTCGTCCGGTGGCCGAAGTCCACTACCCATTCGGGTCTTTGCGGGGGCAACCGAAGCGTATAGAAGCCAGCGCGAACGTCGCATGCGGCTACATTGGCCGCAAGTCAATGGCCCGAGATCACGAGGCCAGCTACTTAGCCAAGACCAGCCACCCAGCCCAGAAGAGGCCCCCCATGACCGCCATCGTCGACATCATCGGCCGCGAAATTCTCGACAGCCGCGGCAACCCGACCGTCGAGGTCGATGTGGTGCTGGAGGATGGCTCGGAGGGCCGCGCCGCAGTGCCGTCTGGCGCATCGACCGGCGCTCACGAGGCGATGGAGCTGCGCGACGGCGACAAGAGCCGCTACCTCGGCAAGGGCGTG
>JANOIK010000461.1:0-3151 GCA_031407585.1 Planctomycetota bacterium
CCCTTCTTTTTTGTGCCGCTGCCGAGACGGTAAGATCCCGGCGTGCGCTTGCCCTCCGCCGCCGAAGCCCCGCCGGCCACGTCCCGGGGCGGGTCGTTGAGCCGGGACGCCTTCGATGAGAACAACGGCGGGTTGGCGCCCACGCCCAGAGGGCCGCCGAAAGGTGCTGGCGGCGGGCCGGTCGTTTCGATCGGGGGTTTGGAACTTGATGAGCGCCAGCGCGGCTGGTCTTCCTCTTCGCCCTCGGGCAGCGGTTGGAGGTCGAGAATCTCCGGCTCCTCAATCGCCGACGACGCGGTGAGCAGCATCGCGGCGAGTTCCTCGCCCTTCCACGCCGTGATGACATCGGTCTTCACGAGGAACTTGAGGATCGCCTCGGGCGTCACGCGCGCGCCGCCGTCCTCCGCCTTGCTGCGCATTTGGCGCGCCAAGTCGGCGTCGATGGTTTGATTCTCTTCCAGCGCGGCGATGAACTCTTCCGTCGTCATGCGGACTCGAATTCCTACGTGGATGCGGGTAGGCCGTCAGTTTCGCGGCGAACTAAGAATTCTTCATATCAAAAATACTTCTGATCTATGATGGCAAACTTGAACGTCGCACCCTCGCGCACCACCGTGAAGACCGTCTCACGGATTTTATTGGGGTCGTGCGACGCGTTGCGCTCGTTTTCGAGCGTCCACAGCAGGGTCTCGACTTCCATCGGATAGAACAACAGCGCGATGCGACCGAACGCCATGATCCCCGCGTTGGTTGCCAATCTCTTGGTAAGCGCGGGCATCGGACCGTCGGCTGGAATCGTTTGACCCCAACCAGCGTACTCCAACGGCGGCTTGGCCTCGACCGTTGGATTCCCACTCGTGAAGCCCCACGCCACATGGACCTGATTGTCTCGTCCCAGTACGCCCACGCGGATCGCGAACTGGTCGAGCCATGCCGCAAAGTCAGCCTCGGAATTAGGCTCGAAGCGAATCTTCCAGCGCTCCCAGCGCGGCACGCGTTCGATGACCCCATCGTTCCCGGGCCCCGGCGTGCGGGCGTCGCCGAGGCCATTGCCCCGCCCCGACGCCTGCCCCACTGCATCAATGGTTCGATCGGCGATCACCGCATCGCTCGTCGCCACGGCCGACATCATGTCGACCGACATCATGGCATCGAGCGTTTCGCCTAACTGTGGCTCCGAGAGCTCCGGCGCGTCTGGTACGCCAGGCGGTTCGGGATCGGTGCCGAAGCCACCATTACCGGTTGGGCTCGTTGCCTCGATGGGGACCAGCGCGATCGGCGTTGGCGTTGATGTGAACTTGTCGGCGAAAAACACAAGGGCCAGCACCCCGACCAGCGCTCCAACCGTCACGAGCAAGGTAATGATCAGCGTTGCAGCGCGGTCGAACGCGCCCACCGCGAGCTTGACGGGCTCAGCGATCTGAGATTGCGGCGTGGGCGCCACTGTGGACGGAGTTTTCGCCATAAGTTTACGAAGATTTCTCGCCGTTCCTTGGCTTCGCTCAGCCGGCCGAAGTCGGAATGTCCGACTGCACCACTCTAATCACGGCAGCGGCGCCGCGTCCGGGCGCACGTTTCGATACCACGCCTTCCAGCGCACGATCGCTTGCTGACGTTCGTTCTCATCAAAATTGTCCGTTGGGCCAAAGCCGGTAAAACTTCGGCTGACGGATTTCAAGGCGTCGCGGGCGGCTCGCACCACTTCACGGTCGGGGTCGGTGAGCGCGAAGATCAGCGTGGGGGCGAAGTCCAGATCGCGAGCTTTGGCCAGCGCGCGGACAGCGAGCAGCCGCGTTTGGGGTGAGCCGCTGCGCACGATCTGCTGGAGCCTGCGAGCCGCGTCCGGCGTGACGGATGTCACTTCGAGAGCGGCGGGGTTGTCGACGAGCCCGTCCAGGTCGTCCCCGTCGCCTGATTCCATGAGGTCCAATAACTGGTCAAGTTCGGTCGTTTGTTGTTGGACGACGAGCCGGCCGCCTTGGAGCCGGACTTTGGAAAGGTCCCGCGGCAAGCCTCGTCCGCCGATGAGCGTCCCTTCGCCCAGACTGGCTTTGATGCTCTGCTGGGTCGATCGGAGCAGAAACAGCGTCGCAAACGCGGTCGCGCAAGGCGGACCGCAGTTGTCCGACCAGCTTCCGTTGGGTTGCTGGGATTTCTGCAAGTATTCGACGCCAGCGTCGTACCAATCGGGCTCAGCGTCCTCTGAGCCCTCCAAATATCCCTCAAAGCTCTTGAGCCGCTCGATCGAGTACAGGTAGTAGTAGGGATACTCATCGACGGAGACGCCGAAGTTCTTGGCCCACCAGTCCGAGCTGCGTTTCAAGCAATTCGTGAGGGTTTGGGGGTCAACGTCGCCCGCCGGAAGTGTGGGCGCTCGTTTTCTTGCCGATGCACTTTCAACGCGTTTGAGCGCCGCGGGGACGAATTCGGTGTTCGCCGACGTCGCCGATACGCTTCCCCCAGCCGACAACAGGCCGAGGGCGTTCCCTAAAATCAACGTGCTCCCCATCCCCGCGGCGGCCATTGAACGCCCCACCTGCAAATTCTGCTGAACCAGGGAGTAGTGGCCCGGATCCTCGCCTTGATATCCCCACGCACCTGACGGATCCTGCGTGCGAAGCAGCCAATTCAGGCAATTCTGAACCGACTTGGCGTCGGGACTAATGCCGTGATTGAGCAACTCCCAGTACGCCAGAGCCGCGTATTGTGTCTGCGACGTATCGCCAGTATCCAGCGTGGTATAGCCGAAACCGCCATGCGGCTTCTGATGCGCGGTGATCATCTCCGCGTAGGTGCGAATCAGCTCAGCATGCTTACCGGCGTCCAATTCCGAAAGGAAAATGACGACGAGCGCCTTGCCGTAGACATATGTCGACATCTGCTCGGTTTCAGCTTCCGCACGGCAAGCTGCGACGGCTTCGACGATGCGCGGATGCGTGTCGGGCATCCCGCGCTTATGAAAGGCCAATGCAATGAGGCATTTACCGCCCAGGCGCGGGTCGGTGTTCTTCTCCAAGTACGCCAGGGCGCTATTGACGAGCGCCTGAACTTCCGGGCTGTCGGGCGTGTACGCTTCGACCGGCTGGGTCGAGCCCACAGTCAAACCCAGCGTCATCGCCAGTGCGATGCACCCGCGCCAAATGTGGTCGGG
>JANOIK010000488.1:0-4626 GCA_031407585.1 Planctomycetota bacterium
ATGGGCGTGGGCAACTTGGGCCGCGCTCTGCTGGGATACCGCGGGTTCGAATCGCAGGGTTTCCGCATCGTCGCGGCGTTCGACGCCGACCCGCGGAAAGCCGGCACCCGGGTCGAGGGCATCGAGGTGTACGCGTTGGAGCGACTCGCGGAACTTGTCGCGAGCCTGCGCATCGAACTGGGCATGATCGCAGCCCCGGCGCCTCAGGCGCAGGGCGCCGCCGAGCAATTGGTGGCCGCGGGCGTCAGCGGCATCCTGAACTTCGCCCCCGTGACGCTGTCCCTACCTGAGGGCGTCAGCACCGTAAGCGTCGACCTGGCCCGCGAGCTCGAACAAGTAACCTTCGCGGTCGCCAGCCGCCAACGAGCCGACTCCGGCGTTTAGCCGCGACGCGGAGGTCCGCCGCAGCGGAGCGCGGCGGGGCCAACTCGGCGCCCTACGCGCGAGGGCGGCGGTGACGTAAAGTGATGCCTCAGGGCGAGTTGGATTCGCCCCCAGGCTACCAGCACCCGGTTCGCGGGGGTGCCATGCCCACGGCCTTGTGTGGGCATGAGAAGTTTGCTGAAGGCATGCCCATGCGGACGTGCGGCATGGCGCCCAATGATTGGGCCACTACCCCGTAGTGTAATGGCAACACTAGGGATTTTGATTCCCTCATTCTAGGTTCGAATCCTAGCGGGGTAACTTTCGTGACGAGCATTGTCGAAACCAACGCAGCCCAGTTTGCCGCCGCCGTGGTGCGCGACGCGGCCCAACTGGTCAGCCGCGTCCAACGCGAGATGGTCGGTGGGGCGATCACCAAGGCCGACCTCTCGCCCGTCACCGTCGCGGATTTCGCGGCGCAGGCCCTCGTAGCCCACCGGCTTTCCGAGCGATTCCCCGACGCCGTGCTCATCGGCGAAGAGGACGCCGCGGACCTGCGCGCCGCCGAGGGCCGCGAGGCGCTCGAGCAGGTGGCGCGGTTCGTCGGCACGATGGTTCCCGGCGTCACGCCGGAGTCGATTTGCGAGTGGATCGACCGCGGCGCCGGCAGCCCGCCGGCGTCGTTCTGGACGCTCGATCCTGTCGACGGCACCAAAGGGTTTCTCCGCAAGGAGCAGTACGCCGTCGCCCTCGCCCTGGTGGAAAACGGCGAGGTGACGGTCGGCGCCCTCGGCTGCCCGGAGCTCGAAAACTCCGTGACGCCGGCCCCCGGCGGCGCGGGTTCGCTCGTGCTTGCAGTTCGCGGCGCCGGCGCGTGGACACAGCCGCTCAATGACGCCAAGGCCATGTGGCGAAAGCTTCGCGTCTCGGAAATCTACGAACCGGCGTCGGCCCGGCTGCTGCGATCGGTCGAGAAGGCGCACACCGACACCGACGGCATCGGCAAACTCGCGACCGAGCTGAGCATCACCGCCGAGCCCGTGCCAATGGACAGCCAGGCGAAGTACGCCGTGCTCGCGGCCGGCGGCGGCGAAATCTTGCTGCGGTTGCTCTCTCCGAGCCGGCCCGACTACCGCGAGAAGATTTGGGACCAGGCCGCCGGGTCGATCGTCATCGAAGAAGCCGGCGGCCGCGTTTCGGATCTCGACGGCAAGGACCTCGACTTCTCCCGCGGCCGCACGCTCGCCGGCAACCGCGGCGTGCTCGCCACCAACGGCCACCTGCACGACAAGGTGCTCAACGGCCTGCGGGCGCTGAGCGTCGCGAAGCTCCCGATCCCCGAGCGCTGGGATGCCACGAGTAGCAGTCCGGACGTCTCAAGCGGCTAAACCGCGAGCGCGGTGCAAACTCTTACGGCGGCGGGATTTGCCGCGTCCGTCTGGGCGTTGACCATCTCCTTCACCCCCGATAAACTGCAGGGCTTCGCTGGACTCGCACGGCCCGAGTTCTGCCGACTTACGTTCCCCTAACGGCCGACTGAACGCCGGACTGTCGCCACCGCGACGCTTAGCCGGTGTGCCCCTTTTGGAGATGCTACGCACATGTCGACGACTCTCGTCAAAGAATTGGTGGAATCCGGCGTTCACTTCGGGCATCGCTCGAGCCGCTGGAATCCCAAGATGCGGCCGTACATTTACGCCCGCCGCAACACGATCCACATCATCGACGTCCGCGAGACCATCCGCGGTCTGCTGCGGGCCAAGAAGTATCTCGGCGACGTCGCTTCGCACGGCAGCCTCGTGCTGTTCGTCGGCACCAAGCGGCAGGCCCACGAGACGATCCAGAAGGCGGCCGAACGCTGCGGCATGCCCTACGTCGCCGATCGCTGGCTGGGCGGCACGCTCACGAACTTCCGTACGATCCGCGACCGGCTCGAGCGTCTCGAAGAGCTCGAGAAGATCATCGCCGGCGAGGAAATCCACACCTACTCGAAGAAGATGCAGTCGACGCTCAACCGCGAGCACCGCAAGATTTACCACAACTTGCACGGCATCCGCACGATGAGCCGTCTGCCCGAGTGCCTGGTGGTGGTCGATCCCAAGAAGGAAAAGAACGCGGTCAAGGAAGCCCGCAAGCTGGGCATCGCCACAGTCGCGCTCATCGACACCGACTGCGACCCCGACCAGGTCGACCTGCCGATCCCCGGCAACGACGACAGCATGCGGTCGATCGAGCTGGTGATCAACATGCTGGCCGACGCGATCAGCGCGTCGAAGATCCAGGCAACGATGGACCAGCAGCAGTCGAGCGAAGGCGCCGACGCGAAGTCGTAGCCCGCGATTTCATTCCCACTTCAATCCCCTCCGGCTCCCTCCCCCTCGAGGGGAGGGCTGGGGAGGGGGGCGAAGCTGGTACACGCTTCTTCACCTCTCCCCCCACCCCTCTCCATCAAGGAGAGGGGAGCGGAAGAATCAATCCCTACACGCGATCGCAAGAGGAGTATAGAAATGCCCGCAATTACCGCAGCTCTGGTGAAGGAGCTTCGCGACGAAACCGGCCTGCCGATGATGGACTGCAAGAAGGCCCTCGAGGAAGCCGGCGGTGATAAGGCGTTGGCGATCCAGAATCTGCGCGAGACCGGCAAGAAGCTGATGAGCATCCGCGCCGACCGTGCGACCGAGGAAGGCCGCATCGCTGTCTACGCAAGCGTGGGCGGCAAGGTCGGCGCGATGATTGAGTTGCAGTGTGAGTCTGCGCCGGTGGCCGCCAACGATGAGTTCAAGCAATTGGCGAGCGACCTAGCTCAACAAATGGCAACCGGTCCGGGAGCGGCGTCGCCAGAGGAGCTGTGGGACCAGCCCTCGCCGAGCCAGAAGAGCAAGACGCTCCGCGACGTCAAGGACGATCTTGAAAACAAGATTCGCGAGGTCTTCCGCTTAGCGCGGATTGTCCGCGTTGATGCTCCGACGGGCGGCTTCGTCCACGGCGCGAAGATCGGCGTGCTCGTGGAAGTCGAGGGCGGCAATGACGAGCTAGCCAAGGAAGTCGCGCTCCACATCGCGGCGATGAACCCTACGGCCGCGACGAAGGAGTCGCTCGATCCGACGCTGGTGGCCAAGGAGAAGGAAATCCAAAAGGAACGCGCTCGGGCCGAAGGTAAGCCAGAGAACATCATCGAAAAGATGATCGAGGGCCGTATGGGGAACTTCTACGCCGAGAACGTGCTCGAAGAGCAGCCCTTTGTGAAGGACCCGGCGACGACCGTCGGCACCCTGGCCAAGAACGGCGGCATGAAGGTCAAGCGATTCACCCGCTGGGCCCTCGGCGACGCCCCCGCCGCTTAGCCCGAACTTGGGGTGCCATGGCCACTGCCCTGAGTGGCCATGTGCCCTGAAACACATGCCCACGCAAGGCCGTGGGCATGCCACCCGTCTGGCGTTCGACTATTCACGAAAAGCCCCGAGCGTCTTGCTCGGGGCTTTTTTTATGGATGTGCAGTGCAAAAAACTCGCTCGCCCGTCCTTCGCGCCTTTGCGCCTTTGCGTGAGAATATCGGGCGTCCCAGGAAACCCATGCCATGAAAACCGCCGCCATGCCCAAAGCGCCCACCGAATCGTCCACCGGCCCGTATCGCCGGATCGTGCTGAAACTCTCGGGCGAGAGCTTCGCCGCGGCCGGCGAGCGCGGCATCAGCATGCAGGAGGTCGTGCATATCTCGGCCCAGACGTACCGCGCCAAACAGCAGGGCGTCGAGATTGCGATCGTCATCGGCGGCGGCAACATTCTCCGCGGCGCCCAGTTCACCGCGGGCAACTCGAGCATCCACGAAGCCACCGCTCACTACATGGGCATGCTCGCCACGGTGATCAATGGACTCGCCCTGCAGGACGCGCTCGAATCGCTCGGCTGCGAGACGCGGCTCATGAGCACGCTCAAGTGCGACGGCGTCGCCGAGCCGTACATTCGCCGCCGCGCTCGCCGGCACCTGGAAAAGGGCCGCGTCGTGATCCTCGCTGGCGGCACGGGCGCCCCGTTCGTGACCACCGACACGGCCGCCGCCCAAAAGGCGCTCGAACTGGATGCCGACATCCTGATGAAGGCCACCCGCGTCGACGGCGTCTACAGCGACGACCCCGAAAAGAACCCCGCGGCCACGCTCTACCGCGACCTGACGTTCGAGCAAGTCCGCAATCAGAACCTGCGGGTCATGGATCCGACGGCAATCGCCCACTGCATGGAACACAACCTGCCGATCCTGGTGTT
>JANOIK010000499.1:0-3882 GCA_031407585.1 Planctomycetota bacterium
CGGCAAAGGCGCCGCGCTGCGCACCGCGTTCCGCCATTGCCGCGGCGACGTCGTGGCGATTCAGGACGCCGATCTCGAATACGATCCGTCCGACCTGCCGCGGCTCGTCGCGGCGATCGAGCGCGGCGAGGCCGACGTCGTTTACGGCTCCCGGTTTCTCGAAGGGGCGGAGCAGGACCCGTCGCGGGTGCATCGACTCGGCAACTGGGCTCTCACCGTGGCGTCGAACTTTACGACCGGCCAGTGGCTCACCGACATGGAGACCTGCTACAAGGTCTTCCGCCGCGAGGTGCTGCAGCAGATCGACATCGAGCAGGAACGCTTCGGCTTCGAGCCCGAGATCACGGCGAAGGTCTCGCGGCTGGGTTACGGCATCATGGAGATGCCGATCCACTACAACAGCCGCGACTATCTGGCCGGGAAGAAGATCGGGCTGCGTGATGCGGCGAATGCGGTTTGGTGCATTGCGAAGTATGGGCTTGGGCGGGGGAAGTGAACCGCCAAGGACGCCAAGGACGCCAAGGTCGGAGGGGAAGGCGGAGCAGGGAGTGAGGGAGCGGAGATTTTGGAACTGCTCTACCTGGTCGCGGCGCTCCAGATTTGTGAGGTTGAGGCCTGATTTCTCGAGGGCCGCGGAGGAATTTTGCACGCATTTGTGGGGGGCCCCGCTGTTGCGTTCACAATCCCATAGTTTTGACGCGGGCGCCGGCGCGGCGCCTCGGTGTTTGCCGACGCTGGCGAAGTAGGCGTGCTCCAAAACTGCGTGGGTTTTGGAATTTCTGATGCGCGGCGGGGCGGGTTTGTCCGTTTCTTTGCAACGCGACCCGTGGTGCATGGGGGCCTCCTTTCTGCGCGAACGATGTTCGTTACCGCGACGCCGGGCGCGCGGCTGCCGGACCGCGATTACCAATCGCGGCTTTATGGGGTCGTAAAAAAACACGAGCCGTGGGGGCCTCCTGGGTGGGAGAGGCTCCTACGGCTCGTGCTAATCGCGGCGTGCCTGCGACACACGCGTTTTTACGATGCCTGAGTTGTGCGCGCTCGCGGCATTAGGTCGCGGCATTCTTATCTATTTGTACACCATCTGGCGGTTTAAGTCAATACGCCTCTCGCCATCATTTGGGAGTCGTCTCGGCCTTCACATGCCCACGTCGGCGGACCTCCGTGGTCATGGCACCCCCGGCTTTGGCAACATCGCGCAAGAATGATTCACTCGTCGCGGTAGGGCTTGCCTGCTTCGTACAAATCCAGGCAGTTCTGCATGGCGGCTTTGTCGTCCGCGGCCGCCAAGTCGAGAGCCTTTCGCTGCCATGCGACGGCCTCAGCAAAGTTCCCCGTCTCGGCGTGGGCTGCGGCAAGCCAGCTTAGACGGTTAGCATCTGTGTAGTCGCTGAGTTCGCACGCCTTAACAGCGAGTTGGACGGCTTCAGCTCCGTCGCGGTATCGGCCGTCAGGACAGGTTGCCAAGGGCCAGGCGAGAACGCCATAACGCATGGCAGTTTCTGGGTCGAGGAGTAGGGCGTGGCGATAATCGGCGATGGCCTCCCGACAATTGCCCCTCCGTTTCCAAGAAACGCCGCGGTTGTTGTACGCACGGGGGTCCTGCGGATCGAGTCGAATCGATTCCGTATAGTCGGCGATTGCTTTGTCGTGCTCGCCTCTTTGAGTCCAGATGAGGCCTCGATTGTTGTAGGCGTCCGCCGACCCTGGGTCGATACGGAGAGCTTCGTTGTACTCGGCAATGGCCTTGTCGAATTCGCCTTTGCCACGCCAGGCGAGTCCGCGATTGACGTAGGCATGCGCAAATTGCGGATCCAGTCGGATTGCTTCTGTGCAATCAGCGACGGCCTTGTCGTACTCGCCTTTCCCAGTCCAAGCACGGCTGCGTTGCTGTAAGGCATGCTTAGCTCCGGCGTCCTCCGGATGGAGGCGGATCGCCTCGGTCAAGTCCTCGACGGCTTTGTCGTACTCGAACTCCCTAACCCAGGCGCGGCCGCGACCGTAGTACGCATTTCCATTTTGCGGTTCGAGGCGAATCGCTTCGCTATAGTCGGCGATCGCCTTTCGGAACTCGCGCTTGTCATACCAATTGGTGCCGCGTGCGATGTAGGCGCTGGCATCGCGGGGGTCCAGGCGGATGATCTCGCTGCAGTCGGCGATCGCCTGGTCTGACTCACCTTTCTCAAACCAGGCGCGGCAGCGACCGCAGAGGGCAAGTTTGGCGTAGTCGTTCTGCGAGTCGAGGCGAATGGCTTCGGTAAAGTCCGTGATCGCCTTGTCGTACTCGCATGTTGTGATCCACGCGCGGCCGCGGTTGTAATATGCAAGTCCGTATTGCGGCTCAAGGCGGATGGCTTCGCTGTAGTCAGCGATGGCGTTGTCGCGCTCGTCTTTCTCAAGCCACGAGTTGCCGCGGCATTTGTATGCTTCGGCATCTTTTGGGTTGAGGCGAATGGCTTCCGTGTAGTTCGCAATAGCCTTGTCGTGCTCGTCCTTGTCCTGCATGTAATCTCACTCGTTCGGTCGGAACGCGGCCAATGCGGCGTGGTGAATTGCGAAGTATGGGTTCGGGCGCGGTAGGGAGCCGTCCGCTGCCGCCTTCCGCTCACGACGATCGCAAGGCCAATTGATCGTCAGAGTTCATGCTCAAAACGGCGATCGTCGCTCTGCCTGTTGGCGTCAAGCCGACAACGTGGATGCCGCGCCAGGCGAAGTGTTCGTCCCACGCTTGCTGGCGAGGATGAAATAGCTGAACGGTTGCCGTGGTCGTCGGATCGATACCGGAGAGATTCGGTCCTTTGTGCAAGTTACAGTCGATGCACGCAAGGGCAAGATTGGATTCGTCGTCCGAACCTCCGTGCTTTCGCGGGATGATGTGTTCGACGTGCATCGCTGCGAGCGGCGAATCCTCTTGCCGCAGTTGGCAATACTCGCAGCGGTCGCTGGCTCGCTGACGTACTTGCTGCCGCAACGATTGATTCATTGCGGCGTCGCGGCGCCGCCCCGATGCCGCGCGGCTTGCCGCTTAAGAATGGACACGAACTTGTTCGCGCGGACATAGCCGGCGTATTCGGCTCGCTCTTCCTCGGTGAGTTCGCCTTCCGTCGATTTTACGGCAAGCCCTTCGATCCTGGCGGCCAGCTTAGGATCGGGACGGAAGTCCATGACCGATTGGGCGCGCTCCGGCAAGACAATTTGCAGCAGCGGCGCTACGCCAAGATCGAAGGCCGAACTTTCAGAAACTGTTGCCATAGTCAAATCTTACCACGGAGGATGGCCGGACGCCAAATTCACGCATATCACGACTGGCCGCGCCCGTTAGTTTGCTTGCTTGATGCGGATGCGGCGGTACTCCATTTGGCCGCGGTCTCCTTCGAAGCCGATGGGGCCCGTTTCGGGGAGCTCGTACGCGGCTTCGATCACTTCGCCGTTGACGGTGCAGTGCGCCGTGCGGCCCTTCACTTCGACGACCATCTCGTTCCAATCCTGCGGCTTGTACTTGGTGAGTTCCTTGTACGGCCCGGCGAGCGGATAGTCGCGGCACTGCAGCTGCCGGCCGCGGACGTACACGCCGCTGTCGGCGTTGGGCGTGGCGCGGAACTCCAGCTTCAGCGTGAAGTCGGTCGGGAAATCGGCCGTGGTGTAGAGCTGCTGAATGCGGCGTCCCTCGGTCGGCGTCGTGACGACGAGCCGGCCGTTGATCGCCGCGTACCGGTCGTCGGTGCTCGCGGGCTTGCCATCAAAGCTCGTCGCCTCGGCGACGATGGGCCACGGCGGCATGTTGGGGTCGTTCTTCCGCCAGTTCTCGATGTCGGCCCGGTCCTGATCGGTCGTCGGCCGCAGGCCCCAGCCGGTGAGGTCGTGGCCGTTGAACAGCGGCTC
>JANOIK010000538.1:0-2681 GCA_031407585.1 Planctomycetota bacterium
CGAGTGGCAGGGCGTCGACGACTCGCTCGTCGAGGAACTCGCGCACGGCGAGCAAATCCTCGCTCCCGGCGGCCACGACCAGTCGCTCCTCAATGTCGAGGGCGCCTTCACTGCCAAGAGTCTCGGCATCGAGCCGCAGCCGATCGAGGTGCGTCTCTTCGTCACCGACTACTTCCCCGATCGCGAGCGCCAGTATTCGCCGCCGTACCTGCTGTACGTGCTCGACGCGAACCAGCACGCCATCTGGGTGACTGAGCAGCTCGCCAAGTGGCAGCGGCAGGCCCTCGAGGTGCGCGACCGTGAGATGCGGCTCTACGAAACCAACAAGCAACTTCGCGATCTCTCCGCCGAGCAGCTCGACCTGCCGCAGACGCGCCGCGAGATCGAAGATCAGGCCGCGGCCGAGCGCGCCAACGGCCGTCGGCTCGCCAGCCTGTCGACCGCCGGCGAGGAGCTGCTCCGCCAGGCGGCCCGCAACCCCGAGATCGGCGTCGGCCATCTCGATCGCTGGGCCGAAGTGCTGCAGATTCTCCAGGACATCTCGGCCAATCGCATGCCGTCGGTCGCCGACCTGCTGAAAAACGCCTCGCAGTCCGTCGCCGCGTCGGCGATGCCGAAAACCGGCGGCCCCCGCGCGGGGCAAGCGCGTGCGGCGGGCGGCCCCGGCGCGCCGACCGAAGCGCCGGAAGGCGCCAAGACGCCGCCGAGCGCGCCGAGCCTTTCCGACGTCGAGTCATCCCAGCAACCGGGCGATCCCAATGCGGTCGCTGGCGCGCCGAAGAAGAAGAATCCCACGTCGCCGAGCCTCCGACTACCGACCACCTTGCTCATGGGCCATGCGAAGCCCAGCGACAAGCCGGCCCCGGCCCCCGAAGCGATGACCGAAGCCGTGCGTCAACAAAAGGACCTGCTCGCCGAGTTCGAGCGCGTCGCCAACGAACTCAACGAAGTGCTCGCCAACCTCGAAGGCAGCACGCTCGTGAAGCGACTCAAGGCGGCGTCGCGAGAGCAGCTCCGCATCGCCGAGAAGCTGGCCGACCATGTGGAGGGCACCTTCGGCGGCGCCCCGCCCACAAACACGATCTCCGTCGCCGACCTCTCCACCAAAGTCGACGCCAGCAGCCAAACGGTCTCTTACATCATGGACGACATCGAAGCCTACTTCGATCGCCGCCGGCTCGTGCGATTCAAGACAATTCTCGACGCCATGCGCGGCGAGGACGTCTCCGGCGCGCTCCGCCGCCTGGCCACCGACCTGCCCGAGGAAGAGGGCCTCTCGATGTCCCAGTGCGAGTACTGGTCCGACGCGATGGACCGCTGGGCCGAGGATCTCGTCGACCCCGCGTGCTCGGGCCAGTGTCCGGGCTGCCGCTCCAAGGGCAGTCTGCCGCCGTCGATCGTGCTCGAAGTGCTCAAGATTCTCGAAGGCGAGATTAACCTCCGCGAAGAGACGCGCATCGCCGAGCAAGCGCGTCCCGCGGTTGAAGTGAAGACGCACGGCGAAGAAGCGGGCCGCCTGGCCACGGTTCAAGGTTCGCTCGACGAGCGGACGCTAAGCGTCATCGGCCGCATCCGCGAGCTGCCCGACGCCGAAGCCGAGTTCGCCAAGGAACTCGCACTGCTCGCCGAAGTGTCGGGCGTCATGAAAGACGCCGCGGGCATCCTCGCGGGGCCCGAAACCGGCGCCCCGGCCATCGCCGCGGAAACCGAAGCCATCGAGCTGTTGCTCAAGAGCAAACGCATCAACCCCAACGGCGGCGGCGGGGGCGGCGACTCCCCCGGCGGCGGCGGAGGAGGCGACACGCAGGACTCGGCCCTCGCGCTTTTGGGCGCGGGGCTGAACTCGCAGGAAGTCCGCGTCGACCACGGCGCGGAGCAAGCCACGGGCGAATCGGGCGCATCGCTGCCCGCCGAGTTCCGCGCGGGGCTCGACCGTTATTTCAGCGAGCTTGAGCAAGCGGCGCCGGCCGGCTGAGCGATCGTAGGTTGACCGATCGTAGTTAGGTTTTTCACCCACTCCGTACCCAGTACGCCGTACTCCGTACTCCGTGCTCAGTAACACAATACCGCTACTTCGTACCGAGTAGCCTCCTACTGCGTACTCCGTACTCTTATGACTTCACCGTCGCTTAAGTTTTTGCTGAGCCTCGTCGTACTCGCCACGGTCGCCCGTTGCAGCGCCCGCGCCCAGGATCTGCTCATCGTCAACGGGCAGGTCCTGCTGCCCGACGACGCTCCGGCCGAGGCGCCCGCCGAAGCCCCGGTCGCGGATCTAGCCGCGCCCGCCGACGCCGCGCCCGCCGACGCCGCGCCCGCCGCTGCACCCGCTCGACCCCCGTTGCCCGCCGCCGCTCGGGCGATGCGCATCCGCGTGCAGGTGGCGGACAACGACGCCCAACTCGCCGCCATTCGCAGCCAGTTTCAGCCGCTCCTCGGCTCTGAGCTCTCATTCGCCAACCGCGTGTGCCAGTGGACCACCGAGGAGCGCGTCGCCGCCATCGCCGCCGCCCACGAGTGGCTCGATGGGTTCGCCGCCAAGTACGCCAAGAACAACGGCGGCCGCAATCGCGGATTCATGATCATGGCCGGCAACATGGCGATGCCGCGGGGCGACAACCAGTTGGATGCCGAGCACAAGCTCGCCGTAGCGCTGCAAAGCACGATGAACGACGAGAAACGCG
>JANOIK010000545.1:0-14266 GCA_031407585.1 Planctomycetota bacterium
GCCTTCTTCCAGCACGGCGGTGGATTGCGCGTGAAGTAGTTTGCCGCCGCCATCGAGCACGCGAAGCGTGGGGATGCCGCCGCCGATATCCTCGTACCGCTCGATGAACTTCGCGTTCTTGGCGATTGCGTCGACCTTCATGATGACGTAGTTCTCTCGCAGGAGCGCCACCATGTCCGGGTGGTCGAGCAGGTAGCGCTCCAGGCGATGGCACCAAATACAGTTGTTGCCGCCGATCAGGAGCAAGATGTTGCGCGGCGTGGGTTGCTCGCTCACGAGGCGAATCGTCGCGGCGAGGTCGGCTTCGGGGTCCCGCTCGGCGTCGTAGACTTTGACGCTGTAGACGGGTTTCTCGTCGGGCAGACTGGTCGCTGAAGCGACCAGTCCGGGGTCGGAGTCGGACGTTGGCTTGCTGCAGCCGGCGAAGAAGGAGAGGCCCACTGCTGCTAGGAGCAGCATGGCGGGGCGCTGGGGCTCGATTTTGCGGGCGCTGGTCATCGGCCGACTTGAACCTAGTACCGGAGACAGGACTTGAACCTGCACGCCCTTGCGGGCACATGGACCTGAACCATGCGCGTCTGCCAATTCCGCCACTCCGGCTTGAGGGGGAAATTGTAGCAATGTAAGCGGCGCGTGGGCAGTGGGGCCCAGGGGAGACGGTGGACAGGAGACGGGAGACAGAGGTCGGAGAGCAGAGTCCTGCATTTCCGTTTTCCGTTTCCCGTTTCCCGTTTCCCGTTTCCCGTTTCCCGTTTCCCGTTTCCCGTCTCCCGTCCTCGTTGCTAATATCGCGGCATGCCGGGTTCGATTTCTTGGGCCCATTTGTCGATGCCGCCGGCCATGGACTGGGCCTGCTCAAATCCTTGCTGGCGGAGCCAGTTGGCCATGCGGAGGCTGCGGCCGCCGGCGTGGCAGTGGATCACGATGCGGTCGGCTTTGTGCGGGTCGAGCTCTGCGGCGCGGTCTGGAAGCGTGCTGGTGGGCATGAGCGTCGCTCCTTCGATGCTGCAGATGGCGGCTTCGTCGGGCTCGCGGCAGTCGATGAACACGAAGTTTTCGCCGTCCGCGCGGAGCTGCGCAACGTCCTGGCAGGAGACTTCCATCGGCGTTTGCGGGGAATTCATAGGGATTTAGGCGGCGCGGGCTTCGCGGAGCACCTGCAATAGCGGCGCGGAGTCGGAGAGGTCGGCAAGCAGAAGATCGGGGCCTTCGGCGGCGAGCTCGTCGTAGGTCGAGCCGCCCGTGGGCATCGCGACGGCCAGGGCGCCGATGGCGCGGGCGCAGCGAATGTCGTGGATCGTGTCGCCGATGACCATCGAACCCCACAGCGGCGTGCGGCGGCCCGAACGCTCTGCGACGTGCCGTTCGGCCTCGGCGAGCGCGATGCGTGCGATCTCGCTGCGGTCGTTCGTGTCGTCGCCAAAGCCGCCGAAGGCGAAGCGGCGGCCCAAGCCGTAGTGGTCGAGCTTTTTCGCGGCGCCTTCGCGGACGTTTCCGGTGAGCAGGCCGATGGCGGAGTGGGGCACGCCGTCGAGGGCGTCGAGCAGCTCGCCGACGCCGGGTAGCACCTTTCCCTGCTGGCGGACGAGGGCTTCGGGCAGTCGCTGGAGATATGCCGTGCGGAAGTGGCGCCAGTTGTCCTCAGTGGTGGGCAGGCCGTGGACTTCGAGCAGTTCCATGGCGATCGCCCGGTCGCTGCGGCCGGCGAACCGAACGGCGGCGGAGATTTGGGGGATGCCGAACTCGGCGGCGAATGTTTCGGCGAAGGCAAGCTGGCCGGCGCCGCCGGTTTGGACCAGGGTGCCATCGATGTCGAAGAGAACGGCGTACATGCGTGGGGAAAGGCGGAGGGGGGAAGGGGGAGGGCGGAAGGCAGGCCGCTGGGTAGGAGTTTTATTTTATGGCGGTTGGGGCGAGTTTGCGAGGGCGGGGACGCGAACCGGCAATCAGAGGCATTCTCCGCTCTGAGTCTGGCGTGTGACGGAGTGACAGGGTTCAGAGGCGTGCTGACCGGCTTGATGCGAACAACCGGCAATCTTCTCGCGAGCGGTGCATGCAGAAAATTGAATGCATCCACTGCGGCGGTTACAGACGGCTCTCGATAACAGGGGAGAGTTCCAGAAGCGCCGCCTGGCACGGTTGTTATGCGTATTCCGAGAAGTGCTATCATCCTGATTCTCACCGTGGCAACGGCAGCGCTAGGCTGCCGGTGCCCGTCGTGCCGTTGCCTCCCCGCGACGCCGCACGCGGGGTGTGACTTCGACGCGACCGTGCCCGAGGCGACGCCGCCGGACGTGATGCGGGTGACGCCCGAGTGCCATTCGGAAGAGTGCGTGCTCGTGCCGCTGCCGGCGCCGACGGACGTTTACGAACTGCTAACGCACGCGGACGCCCAGTGCCGGGCGGCGACGAACGCGAACGTCGCTAACATGGTGGAGCTCGAACAGCACTGGGCGACGATCATCATTGAGTGCGATTCGAAATACGTGCAGCGGAATATCTGCCTGGTGCGCGATCTTCTGGAGCTGAGGGCGGCCGAGTCGCGGAATAAGGCGGCCGGGGCGGCGCTCGAGGCGTTTTACCAGTTGGCGTCGCTGGAAGCGCGGCGGCATTATCTCGACATGGCCGTGGACGAGGCGGCGAAGTCGGTCGACCGGGCCGAGAAGCTGCGTGAGGCCGATTTTGCCGTGCCGGTGGACCGCGGCGAGCTGGCGGAGCGGCTCGCGGAGCTGGACGACCAGCGGTTGCAGCTCGAGTACCAGCGTTTGCTGCTCAACGGGAAGCTGCAGAAGCTGCTGGGCTGCCCGATTTCGGAGCAGACGTTCTTTTGGCCCGAGACGGACTGGACGCCGGACATGACGCCCGTGGACGCCGATGCGGAGCTGGCGTGGGCCCTGCCGCAGCGGAACGACCTGCGAGCGATTAGCCTGGTGTGGTGCAATCTCGAGAAGTCGACGCTGCGTGTGGCCCGCGGGGTGCTGAACATTGCCGACGGAGGGGTGGGTTCGGTCGAGCCTACCGACGGCTTGGTCCACAAGCTGCGCTGCATTCGCTGCAGCGGGACCGAGGTCGACATTCGGTGCCGGCAGCTCCAGATGTTCTACAACGACACCCAGCAGATCGCGACGGCGGAGATCAAGGCCGCGGCATACGAGGTGGTTCTGCAGCAGCAGCGCGTGGCGTCGGCGCGGAACGCCGTTGAGACTCGGCGGACTTACCTTTACGAACGGACCGCGAAGCGCGACGCCGAAGATGTGGCGGTGTTCGAGCTCAGCCAGGCGCGCGGACGGCTGTACACGGCCGAGAGCGATCTCATCGAGCAGGTCGCGGGGCTGAAGATCGCCCAGGCGCGGCTGAAGCAGGCGCAGGCGGCGCTGGCGGCGGAGTGCGGGTTTACGCCGCACCTTTGCTGCGAAGAGTGCTGCACGGGGGCGTGCACGCGATGCCAGACGCGTACCTGCTGCCCTGGGGAGTTGCCGTGCACTTGTGAGAAGTGCTGTAGGAAGTAGGCTGGGCCGCGCGAGTACCAGCTTCTTCCCCCCTCCCCAACCCTCCCCGCCGAGGGGAGGGAGCCAGAGGATTTTCAGATTCAGCCAGACGCCTTCGCGACGTAGTTGCCGAGCTCGTCGACGAACGTCTTGCTGCGGGCGATTGCGTCTTTGAAGTCGGCTTTGCCGAGGGTGTAGAACACGCTTGGCGAGCGGGCGACGATCGTGGCGTTGCGTGGCTCATCAGTCTTCAGGGCGAGTTCGCCGAAGAATTGGCCGCCCACGAGCTGGGCCACGGTTTCGGACTTGCCGTCCTTGTCGACGACGACGTCCACGCGGCCCGAGCGGATGAGGTAGAACAGCTCGCCGGGGTCGCCCTGGCGGATGACGACTTCGCCGGGCTGGGCGGTTTGGCCCTTCATCTTCACGGCGATCTCGATGAGCATGCTCGTCGGCAGGTCGGAGAAGAGGGCCGTTTTTTGCAGCAGGTCGCAGATCTCGCGCGTCTCGTGCACAGCCACGTCGACCTTGATGCGGCCGTCTTCCATCTTCACCAGGCGGTCGGCCACATCGAGAATGCGGTCGTCGTGCGTGACGATAATGATCGAGCAGCCTTCGTCGCGGGCTAGCTCCTGGAAGAGCGTCACCACGGCGCGTCCGGTTTCTTTGTCGAGCGCGGCGGTCGGCTCGTCCGCGAGCACGAGCTTCGGCCGATGGACGAGCCCGCGGGCCACGGCGATGCGCTGCTTCTGGCCGCCGGAAAGCTTTTTGGGCTTGAAGTCGATGCGGTGGCCCAAGTGCAGGCGGTTGAGCAGGTCGGTGATGCGGCCGCGGGAGTCGGCGGGGTTCATGCCGGCGAGCTCGGCGGCCATGTTGACGTTCTGATACGCGGTGAGCGACTCGAACAGGTTGTGGGCCTGGAAGATAAACCCCATCTCCTTGCGGAGCTGGGTGATCATGTCGGGCGAAGCGCCGTTGAGCTCGTTGCCGAGGACCTTGAGGCTGCCTTCCTGCACGGTGCGAAGCGTGCCGATGAGCGTGAGCAGCGTGGTTTTGCCGGAGCCCGACGGGCCGGTCATGATCACGATCTCGCCGCGGCGGACCTCGAACATGTTGTCGTGCAGCGCCTGGCTGCGCAGCTCGCCCTCGCCGAAGTAGTGGTTCAGGTGCTCGACCTTCACCGTCTTCGGAAGCTGGGCGGCTTCGGTATACGCGCCGCTGGTCGCTGGTGCGGAATTCAGGATGGCCATGCTCACATACTCACTTGCTTAGAACAAACTCGCGGGGTCGGCGGCCAAAAGCTTGCGGACTGCCAATACGCCCGAGCAGATGCACATGGCGAGCGTCAGGCCGAGCACCAGCGCCATCGAGGGCAACGACATCTGCAGGAGCAGGCCCGTGGATTTGGCCAGCACCGCGTACAGGCCCGTGCTGGCGACAACGCCGGGGATAAAGCCAATGATCGAAAGAAACACCGCCTCCGTGACAATCATTCCCAGGAAGTACCGTGCGCCGTAGCCCATGGCCTTCAGCGTGGCGAACTCCGACATATGGTCGGCGATATCCGAGTAAATCACCTGGTAGCAAATGATCATCCCGACGACAAAGCCGATTAGCTTGCCGGCCGCGAAGATGATTCCAATCGGCGTGCTGGCGTCCCAGAAGCCGATTTCCTTCTCGCGGAACTGGGCGCGGGTTTCGACAGAGATGCGGTCGTCCAGCAGCGAGTCGAGGTTGTCGCGGACCGTGTCGAGATCGGCCCCCGCCGCCACGTGGACGATGCCGAGATCGACGACGCCGAGCGGGTCGAGGCCCTGCTGGCGTTCGGGAAAGAACAGGGCGAAGTTCTCGGCGCTCATAACCAGGTTGCCGTCGTGGGCGAAGTCGGTGCCGAGGTCGAACGAGCCGACCAGGTGGATACGCTTACCCGCGAGCTCGGCCGGGGCTTCCGCGAGCGCGGCAGAGTCCTCCAGCGGGAAGTCGAAGTTTTCGCGTTTGCTGCGCACGTCGATCAGGGCCGCCCATGGCGTGCGCAAGCGGTCGAGTTGATCGTTGACCTGCGGGGCGCGGAAGATCGGGTCTTCGAGGTGAAAGCCGATCGAGCGGATCGGGTACGCCTTGCGCGATCCGCCCGTTTTCAAGTTGCGAAGCCGCGACAGGGTGAGCTCCGTATACAGCGGATAAACGCCGGCGACGCCCGGGCAGGAGCGAGCCTGGTTGATGAGCTCGCGCGGGAACCGCTTCTCGGCCGCGAGCGTGTACTTCGCGCGGCTGGCCAGAAAGATGTCGCCCTCGACGTCGTCGATGATCTTGACCTGGCTGTCGAACAGCGCGTTCTGGAACCCCACTTGCGTGAACATCAGCAACACGGCAAACCCAACGCCCGCCACCGCCACGAGCAGCCGACGCCAGTCGTGCGTGAGGTTCTTCCAGGCCAGCGGCGTTTTGCGGGTGAGCAACATTTAGGAGGCAGATTAACCGCCAAGGACGCCAAGGACGCCAAGGGGGAGGGGATTTAGAAAATGATTTGAAATTGTGTCTCTATCCTTGAATTGCTTTGCCAGTTTCGATTTCAATTCTTTCTTCTTTCCGACCTTGGCGTACTTGGCGGTTCATCATTCTTAAAACAAATCCGCCGGGTCGGCGGCGAAGAGCTTTCGCAATGCGAGCATTCCGGAGGTGACGCACATGATCACGGTGAGCACGAGCACGATGGCGGCGGTCCAGAGGGTCATGGCCATGGGCATGCCGCTTTGGGCGCCGATCAGCATGTACAAGCCCCACGAGATCGCGAGCGACGGCACGTAGCCCACGAGGGCGAGCAGTACCGATTGCTGGAGCACGACGCCGGCGAGATAGCTGTTTTTGTAACCCATCGCCTTGAGCGTGGCGTATTCGCTCATCATGTTGGCGATGTCGGTGGACAGGACCTGGTAGACGATGGCCATGCCGACGAACACGGCGACCCACACGCCAAGGTTGAAGATTCGGCCGAGAGGCGTTTGCTCGACCCAACGATGCTCCTCGCGAGAATTGACTTCGGCTCGCGTAAGCACCTCGCAGTCGGCAGGAACGCTGGAGATGGCGCCGCTCGCGTCCGGCTGGCCGACCACGGCCTCCAATCGCTGCCGCGCCGCCTCCGGGTCGACGCCCGGACGCAGCTTGAGCAGGCCCATGTTGACTTGGTCTTGGGGCTGCCAGCGGCATGCACGGGCGAAGCCCTCGAAGTTGACGATGCATGCCCCATTGGCGGCAAGCCCGGTGCCCAGCTCCACGACGCCAACGATGCGCGACCGCTGTCCGAGCAGGGCCGTCTCCACGCCCTCGTCGGCTTTGGTAAACTTCACGCCGTTCGTAGGGCCGTACTCGGGCTTGCTCTTGCTGTCGATCAGTAGAAAACGCGCGTCGGTGAGCTTCATCGCTTCGCTGCGAAGCGAGTCGGCGACGAACGGCGGGTCGAGCGGGTCGACGCCAATCGTGATGATGCCGCGCGACTGGCCGTTCCAATTTTCCGGCAGAACATTATCGGGCTGCGGCGCTTGCCATTCGCTGAGCTGCAGGTAGAACAGCCGCGCCTTGGCGACGTCGGCCGCGGCGGCGGCCTGCAGCACGCGCTCGCGCGGAAACGCCAGCGGCTCGGTCAAGTGCAGGTACGCCGGCGACCGGAGCATGAGGTCGAAGTCGAGGGCGTCGTAGATTTGCGTCGCCGTCTTGCGAACCGCGCCCAGGAATCCCATCTGCATAAAGATGAGGATGACCGCGAACCCCACTCCCGCGAGGGCCACGGCGGTGCGCGCCTTGTTATAGACGAGGTTCTTCCATGCAAGGGGCGTTTTCATTGCTTCACGCGCAGCTCTGGCATGGATCGGCTCGCGGAAATCGCACCTATTTACTGCCGGAAGATCCGCGTGCGGTCTCCGCGGGCGTCGTTGCCGGAGCCCGCGGGGGCGTCGTTGCCTTTGACTTCACGCCGAACTCGACGGTGACCTGCATGCCGATGTGCCGCGCCGCTTCTTGCGTGGCGCGCGTGGCGTCGGCAGGCTTTGCGCTGGTGATTTCAATGAGGACTTCGACGATCGAGCGATCGCTCGGTGCGAGCGGATTGCGCTGGATGAGGCCCGCGCTCGAGACGACGGTGCCGACTCGCAACACCTTCCCGGGCAGGCTGCCTGAGCCCGCCCCAGTGGCGTCGCCGTCGGCATAGCGGCCGCCGAGCGCAGCACTGCGAATCCGCACATGCTGCCCCACGGAGACATTCTTCACGTCGGCCTCGTAGACCTCGGCCACGCACACCATGCGGCTCACGTCGCCGATTTGCATGACGGGGATTTGTGTGACGAACTCGCCCGGCTCCATCAAGATGTTCAGCACCGTGAATTTGCGAGCGTCGTCGGGACCAGAGATGGGCGCTCGGAGCACCGATTGCTCGAGGGTTTCCTCGGCGACTTTGCGCTCGATTACGGTGACATCGTTGCGATCGATGTTTTTGGCCAGTTCGAGGTTAAGCTCCGCAACATGCAGGCTCTGGGCGGCGGCGGCAACGGCGGCGACCGCGGCCTTTCTGGCCGCACTGTGCGTTCGGCGACGCACGTCGAACTCCCGCGCTGCCTGATCGGCTTGGTTGCGGCGACGGCGAAGCTGCTGCTCGCTCACCAAGTCGGGATCGGAGGCTTGGAGGCGGGCCAGGGAGTCGTAGTCGGCTGTCGCAATGCGGGCGGCTTCAGCCAAGCTTTCCAAAGCGTCGCCTTGGGCGTCGATTTCTTCGAGCTTCGCATCGACCTCGGCCTTCGCGGCGACGGCGTGTTCGTGGTTCGCCTCCGCCAGAGCGATCTCCTGATCGCGCTGCTGCCGGCCGACGCGAAGCTTCGCGTCGACGGCTTCGAGCTGCGTGGCTCTGAGGTCGTAGCTCTCGACGCGCGCAAGTTCGGCGCCGGCGTCGACCACGCCGCCTTCGGTGACTCCCGGGCCAAAGCCCTTGAGCACATCGCCGGGGATGGCGCTGATCTCGAGGACCCCGCCCGCAGGCTCCAGCCGGCCCAGGGCGACGATCGAGCGCGTGCCGGCCTCCTCGGAATCCGCGCCGGCATTTTTCGCGGGCGCGGGCGCCGGCTTGTTGCAGCCGGCGAGCGCGATCGTGAGCGCAAGGCACGCCAGGTAGCAGCAGGCGCGTGGGCTCGAAACCGGGACGATCATGACGCTTAACTCATCAAACGGCGGCGCGACGCTAGCGGGCGACATCGCCGCGCAGGCGGATAACTCGAACAAGTGTAAGTTGCCGGTCGGGGCAAAGTGGTAGCAAAACGCAATTTTTTAGGATGGACAGCCGCCCCTCCCCTGTCAAGCAAGTTGTGACGCGGCATGCACTTGCGTTCGGAACCTGATGCTAGTGGCGACGCACCCCGGGACGCCGAAGTCTTGTCTCCGGTTGGTCATCGGACCCGGCCGTGCCACAATGCGCCCCGACGACCGGCAGTTATGCCGGAGCCAAATTCGCCTTACGCCGATTGAAACGATTCTCCCGCGGGGACCTTGTTATGCGTCGATGGAGCACGTTCGCGTTCGGCGTTCTCGTCGGCGGAATTCTCATTTACTGCGTGCTGAACTACCACGTTATTCACGCCCGCGACGGCATGCACCTGGTGCCCAAGGTCGACGCCCAACTCGCGGGCACGTACGTCGACATCCGCGAGTTCACGGCGCGCGATTGGATCGATCATCCCCAAGTCTTTGCCGCGCTGCAGCAGGCAAAACGGGATGATCTGCTACAGATGGCCCTCGGCGACGCCGCCAACCATACCCTGGACCGCGTTTTCGGCCCTCGGCCTGAAAAGCGCTGAGCTACGACCGGCGTTCTCGTCGCCACCGGCGAATCGTGCCCTCTCGGCAGAACGCGCCCCACCGTACGGCTCGCAAGCGGACTGCGGTTCTCGCGCCCGGTGGCTCGATACTCACTGTTGAGCGTCTCCCTCGCCCGTGCACCACGACCTTTTTCCAGCGGCGTTGCCATGGAATTCAATCGCAATCAGTACTTCTTCCTCGGCGTTGTGCTCATGTTGATGGGGCTGCAGTTTCGGATGGTGAGCTCGTACACGCTCACATCCGAAGCGACGCGATTTCTGGCCGAGCGGACGCAGAGTTCCGCGAGCGACGGGGCGTTGCTCGCCCTCACATCCGATCTCGGCGCCGGGCCGCAGAAGGTCATTCATCCGCCGGATTGGCTCGGCTGGTGCTTGATGTCGGTCGGCGGCGTGCTCATTCTCCATAGCCTGGCCATGCGGAAGCCAGGCGCAGCATAGGCGATCCGATGACAAAGGGCGTGCGACTGAAAGAGCGTTTTGGCTGTGGGGCGGATGCCAGAGCGGCATGGCGCCGGCTGAGCGCCTTCGCGCTGGCGCTCGGATGCGGCGCGGGCCTTTGCACGTTGCCGCTGGCTGCTCAACAGCCGGAAACGGGCGCCGCGTCGCTTGAAGTGGCTGCCCTCCCTGGCAGCGAGAGTGCGAGCGCCGAAACAGCCGATCCGCTGTCTGAGGACGACGCCGCCGCGGCCTCCGCTCTGCGGCTTCGCGAAGGCACCCAACTCACCGATCATGTCGGGTACTTCCGCCAGAACGGCGAGTCGCTCACTTTCGTCGACAAAGAGGGGCGCGAGCTAGGCGGCCTACCCAATTTGGGCCTCGAGCGGATCATTCGGATGCTCAAGAGCGTCGAGGAGCCCGAAAGCGTCACCTGGAGCGTCAGCGGCACGATCACCGAGTTTGCCGGCCGCAATTACCTGCTGGTGAGCCGGGCCGTCTACAAGGCGGCCGCCCTTCCGCCCGCGCCGGACGCACTTTAGGCGAGTCGCCGCGGCGCAAGCGGTTGGCGCATTTGACATTGGGTGCTGGGGCGATATGATCGAATGGCGTCGGACCTCGGTCGCGCTCGCGCCGATGGATCACCCTTTCGCGTCTCGGGTCAGCATCGCCATGCCCACGCCTCGCCGTCTGGAAACTAACGAATCTGCCGCGATCACGGTCGTTCGATTTAAGGATCAGAAGATTATTGATCCCGAGGCGATCCAGGAACTCGGGCAAGAGTTGTTCGACCTGATCGACAAAGACGATCGGCGCAAGTTAGTGCTGAACTTTTCGCGCGTCGAGTTCCTGTCGAGTGCGGCACTTGGCAAGCTGATTACGTTCGAGAAGAAGGCGAAGCGCGCCGGGGCCGAGTTGATTCTGACGGATATCTCGCCGGAGATCTTCCCGGTGTTTGCGATTACCAACCTCGATAAGCTTTTTCAGATCAAGGATCGTGAAGCCGACGCCTTGGCGGTTTTGTAGGCTCTCTAGGCAAGTTTGCTCGCAAAGGCCGTTGGCGGCGGCACAAAAAGTGCATAGTTCATCTGGCGATGAACGCCCACGAACCATCGGTGACGCCAGGCGAGTTCGGCCCGTTGCCGAACGGCTGTCCCTTTTTTCCGTCGCACAGCGCACCCCGGCACAGCAGCGGCATGTCCTCGTCCTCCGCCGAACTGACGCTTAAGCGAGACTTCCCCAGCTCGCTCGACTCGTATCACGAGTTTGTCGAGTTGGTGCTTAATCGACTTAAAGAACACGGCTGGCAGCATCGCGACGTCTTCGGCGTTCATATGGCGCTCGAAGAATCGATCAGCAACGGCATTCGCCACGGCAATAAGCTGGACCCCGGGAAGCACGTGGCCGTGGAATGCCGCATTGGGCCGCAGCACTTTTGGGCCAGCGTGTGCGACGAGGGCCAAGGGTTCCGCCCCGCGGACGTCCCCGACTGCTGTTCGCCGGAGTGCTTGGAGCTGCCCGGAGGCCGCGGGTTAGCGCTCATGAACGCGTATATGACGCGCGTCCAGTACAACGAGCGGGGCAACTGCGTGGTGCTCGAAAAGCGCCTTGCTGACAGCGAAGTGAATTCGGGGACGGGCGGCTAACGCCGTTTTCTTGTCCGACGCGAGCTTATCCTGCCGGTCGCGCCCGGCAGCCCTCACAATCGGTACGGGGGGTCCGGGCCGACCGAGGAATTTCACGGTTTCCGTCGCGGAAGCCAACCGCCGCGCGCCCTTGCTCGCAGGCCGGGGTTAAGATACTTTTTAAGGCTCGTTGCGACCCATGGCCGCGACCTATTCCCCTGTAGCTCAGTTGGTAGAGCAAGCGGCTGTTAACCGCTTTGTCGTAGGTTCGAGTCCTACCGGGGGAGCTGAAAATCGGTCTCTGGAATCCGGCGACCGTCTGGTTAACGCAAAACGCCGAGGCGAGAGTCGCCTCGGCGTTTTGCGTTTGACGGGGGCAATAGTCCATCGCCGCTTCAGGACGCAGTTGTCTTGCTCGACACGGCCAACCGAGTTCGGTTGGGCATGATGTGATAGGCGACGTCGGGCGGGGGCGCGGTGGTTTCGTTGATTTCAAACCACGTCAGATGGGCTCGCGCCAGGTTTTCACTGGCTGAATCGTCGACCGCTGGAGCGCCATCCGCCGTGGCGGCCGCTGTTACCATCGCAGCGATTCGCTGAAACGCCGTTTGGCCCAGTAGCCGCGAGTCCTGGCAGATCGCCGTCATCTTTGGATAGATGAGGCTTCGCATGTCCGTGTCGTCGAAGCCGACGATGGACAAGTCGCCAGGGATGTCAACCTTCATGCGGTGTGCTTCGTTGATGGCGCCGACGGCAACGAGCGGATCCGCGATGAAGACGGCCGTGGGCCGGTCGGGCATGCCCATGAGATTGCGAATCAGTTTTTCGCCATCGAGACGGTGCGGAGGGATGTTGGCCACGTAGTCCGGATTCCACAGTCCGCGTTCCTCGAGCGTGCTGCGGTACGCCTGGAACCGGTCGCGGTGGTCGCCGTCCTCCCGCTCGCATGCTGCAAACGCGATTCGCGTGTGCCCCAACGACAGCAGGTGCGCGATGGCTTGCCGGCTGGCAGCCGCAGAATCGGCGTAAACGAACGAGAGCGAGGGATGATCGAAATGATCTCCGAGCGCCACCAGTGGCAGGCCCTCCTCGGCCATCTGCTGAACAATGCGCCGCTCCGCGGCCGTGGAGCGAAGGATGGCGCCACAAATTCCCTTGCGGGCGAAAAACTGCCTGTAGGTTTCATCGCGCGTCTTGTCGCGGCGAATGTCAACGATTGAGAGATCGAATCCTGTGTTCCGCATCGCCTCGACCATGCCGTCGATGCATGCCGAGTCGTAGGGCGACCCCGGCGTGAAGGGCCCGAGGTAGATCAGAGCGATGACGCGCTGCAGTCGAAGGCCGACAGCCGGTGCGTAATCGCATCGCTGAACGGCGGCGAGAACTTGCTCGCGGAGACCCGCAGCGACGGTCTCGTGGCCATTGATGACGCGCGAGACAGTCGCGATGGAAACCCTCGCTTCTCGGGCAACATCGCGGATGGACGCCATGAGGCACTGCCTATTCCGAGACGCCGGCACTTCGCCGGCCATTCAAGAAACTGTTACTTCGATCAATCATAGTCTCCGTGGCGAAAGCCGCAAGTAGGACTTGCACTTTTATTCTCTCCTTGTGGAATACCCCCCCTTCCAAAGACAAAAACATTGACACGCTGGCCTGCACGGGTTTAAATGAGAAACCGTTACTCGACTGTTACTGGCGGAATCTTTTCTGGTCGCGCAAAAGGCGCGAAACGCATTCGAGTAGCGCGTTAGTCGCGTCAGCATCCAACCGCAGTTGGCAGGGGGCCGTGACGGTCCGACCGCGGTTGAAACTTTTCACGGCGTTCACCTAGGGAGATCGACTCATGAAGTTGCGATGTGGAGGCCTTTTGGCCGCGATGGCGGTTGTCGCTGTAACGGCCCACTCGGCCCGTGCGGTCAACTTGTTGGCGAATCCCGGATTTGAGCTCCCAGTTCTAGCGGGGGGCGACACGTTCGGCGCCGTGGGCTGGACCGACTTTGGCGGCGGCACTTACACGATTAAGGTCTCGCCACACAGCGGAGACAACGCGTTCAAGACTTTTGGCGGGACGAGCGGCGCGTTTCAGAGCTTTGCGGCCAGCGCGGGACAACTCTGGCAAGGAAGCGCGTGGATTCTTAACCCCAACTTCGACGCGATGGCCGGTGCGCAGATCGCGACCGCCAATATCGAGTGGCGGGACGCGGGCAACAATTTGATTAGCTTCCTCGGCTCGGCGCCTCCCATTACCGCGGCAACTCCCCAGGGCTCGGGCCCGTCGGGTTACACGCAAGTGACGGTGGCGGGCGTGGCGCCGTTAGGCACTGCGAATGCACGGTTTGTCTTGTTGACCGGCTCGTTTACCGGGCCCGGCGGCGGGGCGCCGTTTTTTGATGACGCATCGTTCGAGCAGGTACCGGAACCGGCGTCATTGATGCTGGCGGGGGCAGCGGTGCTGGGCATCGCGGCTCTGCGGCGACGGCGGTAACGAGGCAGACGCCGCCGCATTTCGCGAGATGTCGAGAAAAAGCCCACGGCAACGGAGGTCGCCGTGGGCGTCTCGCGGGCGGATGGCGAAAAAAAATAGGTTCGATTCAGTGCGCCGGTGGCGCCAATTAATTTACGGCGATCTCCAACGAGTGGAAGACACCATGAGACTCTCCAATCCTCTCTGTAAATTGGCAGCAGGCCTTATTCTCGCCGCGACCGCATTGGGTGGAGCGCACGCGCAGCTCCTGCTGCTCGATAACTTCGACGGCACGCATGGCCCGCTGGCGGCTCAGAACGATCAAATCGTCGATGTGTCAACGTATCGCGCACCGTTCGGCAATAATGGCGACTTCGTTGGCCGCACGCAATT
>JANOIK010000552.1:0-12496 GCA_031407585.1 Planctomycetota bacterium
TCGAGCACGTACGGCCCGTCGTGGGCCAGCATCTCGCGAATCGCGGGAATGAGGTCCGCCTTCTTGTCGACGTACGCCGCCCCGCAGCCAAAACCCTTGGCGATGCCGACGAAGTTCGGGTAGCGGTGGGCCTGGTCGAGCGAGCCGACGCCGTCGCCCTGGCCGCTCCACTCGGGGTTGTCGATGGGGCCGAGATAAGTGTGAGCCCGGTTGCCCTGCATGAACCGGTCTTCCCACTGCACGACCATGCCGAGGTGCTGATTGTTCAGCAGCAGCACCTTCACCGGCAGCTTCTCGCAGAAGCACGTGGCTAGTTCCTGGACGTTCATCAGGAAGCTGCCGTCGCCGTCGATGTCGATGCACAGCCGCCCCGGGTGAGCCGCCTGGGCGCCCATCGCCGCGGGCAAGCCGAAGCCCATCGTCCCCAGACCGCTGGAGCTGAGCCATCGCCGCGGCTGGTCGAACTTGTAGAACTGGGCCGCCCACATCTGATGCTGGCCAACGCCCACCGCCACCACGGGGTCGAGTTCGTGCGTGAGTTCCCACAGCGTACGGATCGCGTGTTGCTGCAGGATGCCCGTGTACGTCTCGTCGTACTTGAACGGCTCTTCCTTCTTCCACCGCTGGCACTGGGCGACCCACTCGGTGATGTCCTCGGGCGGCTCGACGACCTTGTTCAGCTCCTCGAGAGCGAACTTCACGTCGCTGCACACCGGAATGTGGGCAGGCTTGTTCTTGTTCAGCTCCGAGGCGTCGATGTCCACGTGGATCACCTTGCCATGCTTGCAGAATTCCTCGACCTTGCCGGTCACCCGGTCGTCGAACCGCACGCCCAGGGCGATCAGCAGGTCGGCTTGGTCGACCGCGTAGTTGGCGTACACCGAGCCGTGCATGCCAAGCATGTCGAGCGACAACGGATCCGGCGACGGGTACACGCCCAGGCCCATGACGGTGGTGGTGACGGGGATGCCGGTTTTCTTGACGAGCTTGCGAAGGGCTTCGCTCGCCTCGGCAATGACGATGCCGCCGCCGGCGTAGATGATGGGCCGCTTGGCCCGGCGGATCGCGGCGGCGATCTGATTGATCTGCTCCGGCCGCGCCTTGGGCGACTCGATGCGGTAGCCCGGCAGGTCGAGCGCCGCTTCGTAGTCAGGGACCAGCTTGGTCATCTGGATGTTCTTGGGCATGTCGACCAGCACGGGGCCAGGGCGGCCCGTGGTGGCCACGACGTACGCCTCGCGCATGATGCGCGGCAGGTCGGCCAGATCGGTGACAAGGTAGTGATGCTTGGTGATCCCGCGACAGACTTCGACGATGGGCGTTTCCTGGAACGCATCGGTGCCAATGACATGCGTCGGCACCTGGCCGGTAATCGCGAGCAGCGGAATGCTATCGAGCTTGGCGTCGGCGATCGCGGTGACGAGGTTCGTCGCCCCGGGCCCGCTGGTGGCCATGCAGACGCCCAACTTGCCCGTGCTACGGGCATAGCCCTGGGCGGCAAAGGCCCCGCCTTGCTCGTGACGGGGCAGGATCGTCCGCAGCCGGTCGCTGAATCGGGTGAGCGCCTGGTGCAACGGCATGCTGCACCCGCCCGGATAGGCAAAGATCGTGTCGACGCCCAGGTTCACCAGCGACTGCACGAGAATATCGGCGCCGGAAGTCAGTTCGGCTTTGGCGGCAGGCTTTTTTTCAACAGTGGCCATGAGGGGAAACGGCGAGAGGTTAATTGCGGGGGGCGAGTTGAGCGCCCGTGGAAAACGGCAGGACATCCCGAGCGGCCAACGAGTTCGGCGTCGGGGCGTAAACCTGTTTATGGTAAACGAGTTGCGGCGACGAGGCAAGAATCGAGGCAAGCCCAAAGCCCGCAGCGATTTACGCTAAGTCCCCACCCGGCGGGGAATCGTGAAGGAATAGAGGACCACCACCGCCCCGCCAGCCATGAGACTCCAGGGGGCCCACTCGGGCGGATTGACGATTTTCTGCGCCGCGGCCTGCTGGCCTTCCGGCTTTTTCAGGACCGCCTGGTCGATAAACAAGGCCTCGGCGCCAAGGATCAGGCTCGAAACGCCAAGCGCCAGAAAGAGCGATCGCCACATGGGTGCGGCCTCCGCCGTGCGGAAATGGGGGACCATGTGGGTTATCGTCTCGCGGCGCCAGCACTCTGCATCGACCTCGATTCGATGCCGAGTGTGCCGAACGCGACGATTGTGCGTGGCGCACCATCGCTCCGTACGGCCAGAATCGCCATGGCGCGCTGCGCGGCGCGCCAGTTGCGGATGGTCGCAAGCACGCTCGCCTTGAGCGCGCGAGCCCAATCGCATAGCATCGCGGCTCACCACTCGGTGTGAGCTACCTAGGCGGAGATCTCGATGGCGTTGCCTCTCACCCTGTTGGTGACCTGCAAGAACGAGCGGTCCAACGTTGGACCTTGCATCGACTCCGCGCGGGCCATCGCCGACGACATCTTGGTGGCCGACTCGGGCTCGACCGACGGCACGCTGGAATACCTCCGCGCCCGGGGCGACTGCCGCATCGTCGAGCGCGAGTACGTCACGGCGGGCGACTTTAAGAACTGGGCGATCCCGCAGTCGCGGCATTCGTGGGTGCTGGTGCTTGATGCGGACGAGCGAGCCACGCCCGCCCTGTGCGCCGAGATCCGCGACATCCTCGCGGACACGCCGCGGCGAGACGGCTATCTCATTCGCCGTAGCAATCGGCTGATGGGACACCGCGTGCGGCACACCGACTGGGGCCGCGATTGGGTGCTCCGCCTCTTCCGCCGCGAGGTCTGCCACTACGACGGGCCAAGCGACCACGGCTCGGTTCAGGTTCGCACGGGCAAGATCGCCAAGCTGCGCAACCCGATGGAACACTACACGATTTGGACGTGGGAGCAGTACCTCAAGAAGTTCGACCGCTACACGCGGGTGCAAGCCGAGCAGTGGCGCGCCGCGGGCAAACCGCCGAGCTTCCTGCGAATGGCCATGCAGCCGCCGCTGCGGTTCTTCCGCGATTACGTACTCCATCTCGGCTTCCTCGACGGCTCCAAGGGGCTGCAGCTCGCCTGGATGAGCGCGTTCTACACGTTCATGAAGCAGGCCCGGCTGTGGGAAGAGCGTCACGGCCTGAAGCAAGAGGACGTGGAGCCCGAGGCGATGGCCGCGGCGGAGCGGAAGTGCCGCGGCGCGTCCAAGGTCGCGGGCTGAGCTGGCGTTGTCCCGGCGCCGGCGCCGCGTGCTACAATCGGCCGCCATGTCCGACACACCGCGCCGCTGGCTGGGGCTTCGTCTTCGCACGCTCGTGTGGCTGCTGTTGCTGACGACCGTGGGCTACAGCGTCTACTCCTACTGGAGCGACTACGCCGACCGGGCGGCAATCCGTGAACGCGAGCAGCTCACGCCGTCGCGCGGAGCGGTGTGCACCGTCGTCTTGCGGCGGGATGCGCTGGGCGTGGAGCGGATGTCGCCCAGCCCTTCGACTGTCGATGGAGTCGCGAATTCGGTTTCTGGCCAATTCCGCATGATGAACGACCAGTGGATCGTACTCGACGGCATCAACGACGACTTGCCGCAGCAGTGGATTCCGCAGGAGAACGTGCTGCTCATCCAAGTGAGTCCGCCGTGATCCCCCTTGAGCCCTCGGTCAGTGACCGGGGGGTGACCCGGGTCGCTTGAGATACCCGCCAGCGAGCCGTTGGCGTAGAATCCCCCCGTGGCGACGGACATGACCGTCGCGGCGGAGGCGGTAGGCGCTGCGGCGCTGGGCCGCCTGGCCGCGGAACTCGAAACTCATGCCGGCTTTTCCGAGGTTCTGGCCAGCCTGTCGCAAGGGCAGGCCGGGACGCTGGGCGGAGTCTGGGGGTCTTCGCGCGCGTTGGTCGCCGCGGCCATGGCGCGGCAATGCACCGGGACGCTGGTCGTGGTGCTGCCCCATCTGGGCGACGTCGATGCCCTGGCCGACGACCTGACGCTGTTCACCGACGCCGAAGTCGCCCGCCTGCCGGCGTGGGAAAGCGACGTCGGCGAGCGCGTGCTGCACGACGAAGTGTTCGGTGAGCGCACGCGGTTGCTGAAGCGGTTAGCGAAAAAGGTGCCAGGAACCTTTTTGCCAGAGGTTGTCGTCACTTCCATCCAGGCGCTGTTGCAGCCGGCGCCGAGTGCGGAGCAATTGGGCCGAGCGACGCGGCGCGTGGCGGTGAGCGAGCGGCTCGACACGGACGAGTTCACGCGATGGCTCGCGGAGCGCGGTTGCCAGGGGACCACCGCGGTCGAGCTGCCGGGCGAGTTCTCGCTCCGCGGCGGCATCTTGGACGTATTCGCGCCCGACGCGCTTCACCCGTTCCGCATCGAGCTGTTCGGCGACGAGGTCGAGTCGATCCGCACGTTCGACGCGGCCACGCAACGGAGCCTCGAAACGCTCACCGTGGCCGAGGTGACGGTCCTGGGCGCCGACGCGGCTCATCGGACGCACTTCACCAGCTACTTGCCGCCCGGTAGTTGGTTCATGCTCGTGGAGCCGGCGGACCTTGAAGAAGAAGGGCGGCACTTTCATCGCCGCGTCGAGCGCGCCGAAGACTACTTCGCCACGTCGACGGCGCTGGCCGAGTGCTACAAGTTTCCTTCGGTCACGGCGTCCGGCGTGCCGGCCGGTTCGTACGAGACGACGGCCCACCTGCAGTTCGAATCGGTCGAGCAGTTCAGCGGCGACGTCGCCCGCGTGCGCGGCGAGCTCGACGTCGCGACGACGGGGCAGCAGATGTACCTCGTCTGCGAAACGGATGCCGAGGCGGCGCGGCTGGCGGAGGTGTTTGGCGAGACGCGGTTGATGGCGGAGGGGCGGCTGGCGTTTGTGCGCGGGCGGTTGAGGAATGGATTTCGGATTCTTGCACACGCGGGCCCATCACAAATATCCCTTCCGGCTCCCTCCCCTCGGCGGGGAGGGCGGGGGAGGGGGGATGAAGCTGGTACAAGTGGGATACTCGACTCCGCTTCACCCCCCTCCCCAGCCCTCCCCTCGGAGGGGGAGGGGGCCGGAAAGTCTGCACAGGGTGTCGTTCTGATAAGCGCCGCGGAATTGTTTCACCGCACGGCGGAGCTCTCGCGCCCTTCGTCGCGGTTCTCCGGCCGGGCGATCGACAGCTTCTTGCAGCTTCGCGAAGGCGACCTCGTCGTCCATCTCGCACACGGCATCGGGCGGTACCGCGGCATCGAGCTGCTCGAAAAGGAAGGCGGCGCCGAAGAGCACCTCGAGCTCGAATATGCCGAGGGGACGCGAATTTATGTGCCCACGAGCAAGATCGAGCTCGTGCAGAAGTACGTCGGCGGGCGCAAGGCGAAGCCGACGCTCGCGAAGATCGGCGGGCTGAGCTGGTTGCGGCAGAAGAAGGCGGCCGAGCGCGCCGTCGCCGATCTCGCGACCGACATGCTGCAGCTTCAGGCGGCGCGCGAGGCCCGGCCGGGGATCGCGTTCCCCGACGACACCGCGTGGCAGCGGGAGTTCGACGCGGCGTTTCCCAACCAGGAAACGCCCGACCAGCTCACGGCGATCGACGCCATCAAGGCCGACATGCAGCTGACGCGGCCGATGGACCGGCTGTTGTGCGGGGACGTCGGCTTCGGCAAGACCGAGCTGGCGATCCGCGCGGCGTTTAAGGCGATCGACGCGGGCTACCAGGTCGCGGTGCTCGTACCGACGACCATTCTCGCGGAGCAACACGAGCGGACATTCTCGCAGCGGATGGCGGAGTTCCCGTTCAAGATCGCGTCGGCGTCGCGATTCCGCACGGCGAAGGAGCTGCGCGAGGCGCTCGAGGGCGCCGCCAAGGGCACGATCGACGTGCTCATCGGCACGCACCGGCTGGCGTCGCCCGACGTGCAGTTTCAGAATTTGGGTCTGCTCATCATCGACGAGGAGCAGCGCTTCGGCGTTGCCGTGAAGGAGCGGCTCAAGGCTCTCCGCACGAGCGTCGACGTGCTGACGATGACGGCGACGCCCATTCCGCGCACGCTGCACATGTCGCTCCTGGGCGTGCGCAGCATTTCCAACCTCGAGACGGCGCCGAAGGATCGGCTGGCGGTCGAGACGCGGATCGCGCGGTTCGACGAGGCGCTCATCCGCCACGCGGTGCTGCGCGAGCTGAACCGCGACGGGCAGGTGTACTTCGTTCACAATCGGGTGCACGACATTCAGAAGGTCGCTCACAAGCTGCGGCAGATCGTACCCGAGGCCCGGATCGGCATCGGCCACGGGCAGATGAACGAGACGGAGCTCGAGGACGTGATGCTGGGGTTCGTACGGCACGACTTCGACATTCTGCTCGCGACGACCATCGTCGAGAGCGGGCTCGACATCCCCAACGCGAACACGATTTTCATCGACGACGCCGATCGCTACGGACTGGCCGACCTGCACCAGTTGCGGGGCAGGGTGGGGCGGTACAAGCATCGGGCCTACTGCTACCTGCTGGTCGACCAGAACCGGCATCTGTCGCCGGAGTCGGCGCGGCGGCTGCGGGCCATCGAGGAGTTCAGCCAGATGGGCGCCGGCTTCGCGCTTGCAATGCGCGATCTGGAGCTACGCGGCGCCGGCAATCTGCTCGGCACGCAGCAAAGCGGCCACATCGCGGCCGTCGGTTACGAGCTGTACTGCGCGCTGCTGGAAAAAACGGTGCGCGAGCTGAAGAAGCTGCCGCAGAAGGATGTCGTCGACGTCACGATCGACCTGCCGATCTCGGCGTACTTCCCCGAGAAGTACCTGCCCGACATGCGGACGAAGATCGACCTGTACCGTCGGCTGGCGCGGATTGCCGTCGAGGCGGAGCTCGACGACCTCAAGGCGGAGCTGGGCGATCGGTTCGGACCCGTGCCCGAGGCGGTCGACGAGCTCATCGAGCTGGCACGGCTGCGCGTCTGGGCGCACCGGCGCCGGATCGACCAGGTGCATCTCGAGGGCAAGTATGCGGTGCTGACCTACGCCGACCGCGGGGACCTGCAGTCGCTGGTCGAACGGAGCGGCGGGGCCCTTCGGGTGGCCGACGAGCGAAGCGCGTATTTGCCCGTTGGCGGCGACGACATGGGCAAGGTGCTGGCACGGCTCAAAGCGCTCTTGCGGCCCGAGGGCGCGGATTCCTAGAATCCGCCGCCCTTATGTTTAGGCTTGCGCCTCCGCGCCCACCTCATCTTCGGGATTACCGCGTGCTGCGAACCACTCTGTCACTGCCGTGTTTGGGCCGACGCTGCGTACACGCGTGCCTCGCCCTGTTGGCAGCGACGTTGGTTTTACCGCGGCCGTGTCTGGCACAGTCGCGATACAGCGACGCGGCGCCGCCCTCGGCCGCCGGCTCCGCGTCGGGCGTTCGCGGCATTTATGATCCCAATAACAACCCCATGCCCTCGGGCCCCATCGGCTCGGGCGGCGCTCCCGCGGCGACGTTTACTCCGCCGACGCAACGCAGCATCGACTTGATCGCCCCCGGTCCGGGGATGACGCCCGACGACTTCTTGGTTCCGCCACCGCAAGGTGCGACGGCGCCCACCCCCGCATCGACGCCCGTGCCTATCGAGGGCGCCGAGATTGTCGCCCGCGTCGACGGCCAGGTCATCCTCGCCAGCGATGTGCTGTGGCAAGTCAAACAGCTCATCAAGATGTCGCGGCAGCCCATCCCGCCGGAGCATGTGGCCGAAGCCGAGCGGATGCTCATGCGAACGCTGGTCATGGGACTGATCGACACGAAGCTTCTGTACGCGGATTTCCGCCGCACGGTGCCGGCGGAGAATCTGCCGAAGGTCGAGGAATCGCTCGGCAAGCCCTTCGAGGAGGTCGAGATTCCGCGGCTGCTCCAGATGCTGAAGCTGGAGAATCGCGGCGAGCTAGAGAAAACGCTCGCCAAGAATGGCGCGTCGCTGCGGGATGTGCAGCGGCAGTTCAACGAAAAGACGATTGCCGGTGAGTGGCTGCGGCAAATCATGCCGAAGCCACAGCCCGTGACCTACGAGGAGCTGCTCGCCTACTACCAAGACCACTTGAAGGAGTACGAGTTCACCGCGCAGGCGCGCTGGGAAGAGCTGACGGTTCGCTTCGATCGCTGCGGCGGCGACCGCAACGAGGCGTGGCGGCAACTGTGTGCCATGGGCAACGAGGTGTGGCAGGCCGCGGCCGCGAACCCGGTGGTGGCGGCGGACCCCAATGTGCGCGAGCCCGTCTTCGCACCCATCGCCAAGCAACGCTCGCACGGCGTCACGGCGATGAACGGCGGCGTCTACGACTGGACGACGCTGGGCGCCCTGCGATCGGAGGGCGTGAACGATGCGCTCGCGAATCTGCAAATCGGCCAAATGAGCGATGGCATCGAAACCGAGACCGGCTTTTGCATCGTCCGCGTGCTCGAGCGGAAAGCGGCCGGGCGAGTGCCGTTCACGGAAGCCCAGGCGGCGATTCGCACGCAGCTCGAAAAGGACCAGCGGTCCGCCTTGCTCGAAGGCGAGCTGAAGAAGCTCCGTGCGGCAGCGCGGGCGTGGACGATTTTCGATGGCGAGATGAACGGCGCCGATCTCTCGGCGGCGCTCGAAGCAACCCAACGCCGCTAACGCGCGGCTCCGGCGGGCGCGAGCCAACTCCGTCCGGGGTTCTTCCGACGCTTCGGAATTCCGCGTGCTCGCCGCGATTCTTACGGCGATTTCAGCATGCAGCGGCATTACCTTCGGCCAATTGAACGCCTTTCGCTGCGCCGGTACACTTGCTGATCCGAGCGCGGCAAACGCACTGGCAGGCTCATCACCCGCTGGGCCCCGTTCCGCTCCCACTTTCTCTAGGATCGTCTTCGATGGCCGCCGTAGCGAAACTTCAGACTCCCGACGGGAAACAGATCGAACTGCCGGTCGTCGAAGGTACGGAGCATGAGCGCGGCCTCGACATCAGTAAGCTGCTGGCCGCCACAGGGTGCGTCACGCTCGACGAAGGGTTCGTCAACACGGGGTCGACGACCAGCGCGATCACGTTCCTGGACGGCGACAAGGGCATCCTTCGCTACCGCGGCTACCCCATCGAGCAGCTTGCCGGCAGTTGCTCGTTCGTCGAGGTGTGCTACCTGCTGCTCAACGGCGAGCTGCCGAACAAGGACCAGCTCACGACGTTTCAGAACACGCTGAAGCGGCATACGATGCTGCACGAGGACATGCGGCTGTTCTATAACGGCTTTCCTCGCGACGCCCACCCGATGGCTATCTTGGCGTCGGTCGTCGGCGCCATGTCGACCTTCTACCAGGACTCGCTCGACCCGCACGACCCGCGGCAGGTCGACATCTCGGTGGTGCGACTGCTGGCCAAGCTGCCGACGATCGCGGCGTTCGCCTACAAGAAGTCCGTCGGCCAGCCGTACCAGTATCCGGACAACTCGCTCGACTACTGCGAGAACTTTCTGAAGATGATGTTCGCCGTGCCGAGCGAGCCATGGGCCATCGACGCCGACGCCGCGGCGGCGCTCAACCTGCTGCTGATCGTGCATGCCGACCACGAGCAGAACTGCAGCACGTCGACCGTGCGAATGGTGGGTTCGAGCAACGCGAACCTGTTCGCGTCGATCTCCGCCGGCATTAGCGCCCTGTGGGGCCCGCTGCACGGCGGCGCCAACGAGGCGTGCGTGCAGATGCTCGAGCAGATTCGCCGCGATGGCGGTGACGTGAAAAAGTACGTCGACATGGCCAAGGACAAGAACAACAACTACCGGCTCATGGGCTTCGGCCACCGCGTCTACAAGAACTTCGACCCGCGAGCGACGCTCATCAGGGCCGCGTGCAAAAAAGTGCTCGAGAAGCAGCCCGTGCGCGACCCGATCTTCGATATCGCACTCGAGCTCCAAGAAGTGGCGCTTAACGATCCGTATTTCATCGAGCGGAAGTTGTATCCGAACGTCGATTTCTACTCCGGCGTGATTTACCGCGCCCTCGGCATCCCCGTGCAGATGTTTACGGTGCTGTTCGCCATCGGACGGCTGCCGGGATGGATCTCGCACTGGCGGGAAATGCACACCAGCCCCACCAAGAAGATCTGCCGGCCGCGGCAAATCTACACCGGCGCCACGGAACGCAACTTCGTGCCGATGGACAAGCGGTAGCACGTCGCGGCATGGCACGATGCGGCGCGGCGCCGCTGGCGAATTTGAGCTCCCATGCTCGTCCAAACCGAGAGTCTCTCGAAGCGCTATGGGCGGCTGACGGCGCTCGCGGAATGCTCGCTGAGCGTCGAGCGCGGTGAGATTTTGGGGCTGCTCGGGCCCAACGGCGCCGGTAAGACGACGCTGCTGCGGCTGCTCTTGGGCTACCTCAAGCCAACCGCCGGACGGGCGCTCGTTGATGGGATCGACTGCTACCGCCGGGCCGTCGATGTGCACCGCGTGCTGTCGTACCTGCCCGGCGATGCGCGACTGTTTCGGCATCTCGACGGCCGCGATACGCTCGCGCTGTTCGCACGCCTGCGGCCGGGAACGCCCCTGGAGCGCGGCCTCGCGATGGCCGAGCGGCTGCAGCTCGATCTTTCGCGGCGGGTGGGCCAGATGTCGACCGGCATGCGGCAGAAGCTCGCCCTCGCGGTCGCGCTGGCGCCCGACGTGCCGCTGCTAATTCTCGACGAGCCGACCGCGAATCTCGATCCCACGGTTCGCCGGGAAGTGGGGGAACTGATCCGCGACGCCCGCGCGCGCGGCCAAACCGTAGTGTTTTCGTCGCACGTGCTGAGCGAGGTCGAGGACGCGTGCGATCGAGTGGTCGTGCTCCGTGCGGGCCGGCTGGTCGACTCGGTCCGCGTCGCCGACGTGCGGCGGCAGCATCGGATTCGCGCCGTCCTCACGGGCGAGCTCTCGGCGCCGCCGGCTGAGCTCGCCGCGAGCCTCACGGTGACGCGCGGCCCCGGCGGCGCCGTCACCATCCTCACGGCGGGCGACCTGGCGCCGCTCTTGGGTTGGCTCGCCCGCCAGCCGCTGGAGTCGCTCGAAATCGAGCCCGTCGGCCTGCGAACCGTCTACGAACGCCATCACGGGAGCGGCGCCCCATGAACCGCGTGCTCTTCCAGCGATCTCTGCGCGACAGTTGGCCGTTGCTCGCCAGTTGCTGCGCGCTGACCTTCGCCTTCATCTGGCTGCGCGTGTGGGTGTCGTCGAAAATCAAGTTCGAGGCGTTCATCAAGCTCTTTTCCGAAGGCCTGAAAATCTTCGCGGACCTGCTCCCCGTGCCGATCGAGGACTTGGCCTCGCCGCTGGGCCGAGCGGCGTTTAGCTACGAAGAGGGGCCGGTGATCTTGCTGCTCGCGTTATGGGCCGTCGCGCGGGGCAGCGAGTGCATTGCCGGCCGCGTGGGCTCGGGCACGATGGAGATGCTGCTCGCTCAGCCGGTGCGGCGCCTCACGCTCGTGTCGTCGCACACGGCGGTCACGGTCGCCGGCGTTGCGGCGCTCGGCGTGGCAAGCTGGCTCGGACTCGCCAGCGGGCTGGCGACGTCGCACTTCGACCCGCCGCCGCAGCTCTCGGCCCTGCTGCCCGCCGCGACCAACTACCTCGGCCTGGGCGTCTTCCTCACCGGGCTGTCCACGTTCGTTTCGGCGCTCGCTCGCACCAGATCGCAGGCGGTGGCCGTCGTAATGGGATTCTATGTCGTGGAGCTCGCGCTGATGATCCTGGCCCGAATCTCACCGAGCGTCGCGTGGATGGAACACCTCACCATCCTCTCGGCGTACGAGCCCACGATGCTCACGATCGGCCTGGCGAAAGACGCCGCGGAGAACTGGCCGCTGTTTTGGCAGTACAACGCCTGGCTGTTCGGACTGGGCGCCGGCTTGTGGACCGCGGCGGCGGCGATCTTCTGCCATCGCGATGTGCCGGCTCCGCTGTAATCGCGCGCCATGATCAGAGGTCGACGTCGACCACGCACACCTGGTTGTACGCGCGGTGGCCGATGCGCGGGCAGCGCACGTAGGCGATCTGCTTGCCATCGGGCGAGAAAACGCACGCCTCGGGCCGCGGTTGGTTGATGCCATAGGCCGTGGGCGTGTGCCGGCGCACGGCGCCGCACTCCACATCGACGGTCATCACGCTGCCGTAGGCGATGTACCCGATAGCGTCGCCCCCGGGATGCCACGTGAAGGCGCTCGTCACGGGGAAGTAATCTCGCGTCACCTGGCGAAGCTCGCCGCCGGACGGCTCCACGGTCCAGAGTTGCACGATGCCCTCGTCGTCGCTCGACAGAAACGCGATGCGCGATCCATCCGGCGAACTGCGCGGCCAGTGCCGCACGCCGTGCACGCCCGGGTGGAGCGAATCGGCCGTGTAGGTGAGCCGCCGCTGCCGGGTGCCCGCCGGCGGCGCGGGGCGAGTCGTCGGCGTGCCTTCCAGCGGGGCGGCGCCGGGGCTCGACAAGTCGTCGGGCAGATCGACCACGAACAGTTCGGCGAAGTAGAAGCCGTCGGCCGCGACCACGTCGCCCAGAAACGCGAGCGCTCGCGGCGAACC
>JANOIK010000570.1:0-2163 GCA_031407585.1 Planctomycetota bacterium
TTGAGCGACGTCATCGGCTCCTGAAAGATCATGCTGATCTCTTGGCCGCGAATCTTCTGCATGGCTGGTTCGGGCAGTCCGATCAGATCGCGACCCAACAGGGCGATGCGTCCCGATTCGATCCGCGCTGAGGGCGAGAGCAGCCGCATGATCGACAGCGAGGTGACGCTCTTCCCCGACCCGCTCTCCCCCGCGATGCCGAGCGTGCGGCCGGGTTCGATGCGGAAGGAGACGCCATCGACGGCGCGCACCACGCCCTCGTCCGAGTGGAAGTGCGTCTTGAGATCGGCGACGTCGATGACACCTTGAGACACGGCAACCTTTCCAAACCCTCAGGTTCGAGTCACTGGATCATACGAAATATGTTTGTTCGCGGCGACTTGGGGTGGGGAGTGGGTTTGGGTGGAGTTCGGAGGGGCTGGTGGAGCGTGCGAGTGCTGGCGCCGTTGGTGGGGCCCGCGCGGGGCAAGCCCCGCGGCTAAATGGGGCTGCGACTTCTGTTGTCGGATTTAGCGGGCGGCTGCTATTCTTGCGAGCCGCGCCGATGCTGCGCGCACTCGTCCGAATGGAATCGCGACGGTCGAAAAGGAATTCAACCATGTTTCGTGCTGCGCTCCGTGCTGGCAAGTTGCTCTGTGCCGTCTCCTGCTTTCTCGCCTGTTCGCACTCAGCGATCGTCGCTCGCGCCGCCGACGGCGAAGCCGAGTGGATTTGGTCGCCGTCGCAGACCAAGAACGAAGCGCCCGTAGGCGACTGCTACTTCCGTAAGACGTTCGAGGCGTCGCCCGCCGAGGAAGCGCTCGTCCATATCACGGCCGACAACCAGTTCGCGCTGTCGATCAACGGCCAGCCCGTGGCCGAGGGCGCCGATTGGCGGCAGATGAAGCTCATCAACATCACCAAGTTTCTCAAGAGCGGCCGCAACGTCATCGCGGTGAAGGTGACGAATACCGAGGTCGGCGCCGCCGGGCTCGCGGCCCGCGTGCTCGTGAAGCAGCAAGGCGGGACATTCCAGGCCTACTCGACCGACAAGACCTGGAAGACGAGCGTCCGGCAGTTCCAAAGCTGGACCGCCCCGCAGTTCAACGACGCCGACTGGGTCGCCGCGACGAGCTACGGCAATCTTGGCTACGCCCTGCCGTGGGGCAACGAAGTGATCACCGAGGGCGAGGGCGCGCGGTTCGTCATCGACGGTGAGTTCGCGGTCGAGCGGCTCATGCGCGACGACGAGGTCGGTTCGCTCATCGCGATGACGTTCGATTCGCGGGGCAACATCATCGCCTCGCAAGAGGGCGGCCATCTCATGCTGCTGGCCGACTCCGACGGCAACGGCATTCACGACAAGGTGACCAGCTACTGCGACCAGGTGAAAAACGCCCAGGGCATTCTCGCCCTCGGAACGCGCGTGTTCGCCGTGGGCGACGGCCCCGAGGGGCCCGCCCTGTACCGACTGCGAGATGCCGACCGCGACGGCGTGGCCGACGAAGTAACCAAGCTCATCGGCTTCCGCGGCTCGAAGGGCGAGCACGGCGCCCATGCCGTGCGGCTGGGGCCCGACGGATATTTGTACGTGATCGTGGGCGACTTCGCGCGGGCCGACGGCACGCCGACGGTGCGCAGCCCGTACCATCGCTGGTACGAGGGCGACCTCGTTCAACCGAGATTCGAAGACGCCGGCGGGCACGAGGTAGGCATCCCGGCGCCGGGCGGCACCATCTTTCGCACGAATGCCGACGGCACGTTTGTCGAGTTGGTCGCCGGCGGTTTGCGCAACTCCTACGACTTCGCGTTCAACCCGCAGGGCGAGCTCTTCACCTACGACGCCGACATGGAGTGGGACCGCGGGGCGCCCTGGTATCGGCCGACGCGCGTGAACCACGTGACCGCCGGCGCTGAGCTGGGATGGCGCAGCGGTTGGGCCAAGTGGCCCGAGTATTACCTCGACAGTTTGCCGGCCGCGATCGACGTTGGCCCGGGCTCGCCCACTGGCGTCGAGTTCTACGATCACTTCGCGTTCCCCGCGAAGTATCACGGCGCCATGTTCGGGTGCGACTGGGCCGCGGGGCGGATCTATGCGTTTACGTTCGAGCCGCTGGGCGCGACGGTCGTGGGCAAGAAGGAAGTGTTTCTCGCCGGCCGGCCGCTCAACGCGACCGACTGCGC
>JANOIK010000708.1:0-4200 GCA_031407585.1 Planctomycetota bacterium
GGAGCAGCCGATGGAACTCGAGGCGACGCCGATGGTCGAGCCGGACGCGCCCTTGGCGCCGGCCGAGCCGATTCCGGCGACGCCGCCCGCGGCGATGATGCCTGCGAGCGTGCCGCCGGATATGGCTGGGGCGCTGAAGGGGCCGACGTTCGTGCGGTAGGTCGATTCGTGGGCGTGTACCCGCTTCGTCCCCCCTCCCCGCCGAGGGGAGGGAACCGGAGGATTCTAAAGGGCTACCGTTTCACGTCGGCGTCCATGGCTTTGAGCCAGGAGTCGACGGGATTTCCATTGGGGTCCACGCCCATCGTCGCGATGCCCAGCATGCTCTCGGCGAGGAATCGCGACAGCGCGGCCGGCGTCGGGAAGCTCCACGCGGCGGCCGGCGGCATTCGCAGGCCGAGCACTTTCTCGAACTCGAGGTTAAGCTCGATCGCGGTGAGCGAGTCGATGCCGAGGACCGCGAACGTCGAGTCAGGCGAGAGCGGGCCTTCGCCGACTTGCTCGACTTTGTCGGCCAGGAGCGCGAGCATCCACGCTTGGATCTCGGCCGCTAGGCTGTCGACGGTGTGGCTCGCGACGTGGTCGAGAAATTTCGGCCGCGGCGGGCCGGCGGAGGGGCCGCCGTTGGAAACTGCCGACGCGGCAGTCTCGGCGGGACGGCTCCAACTCTCCAGCGCGTCGAGCTCCCTTGCGAGGAACATCTCGCGGCAGCGCGTTCGCTGCACCTTGCCGCTAGAGGTGAGCGGCAGCGCCGCGGGGCGGAGCAAGACGATCGCTTGCGGGTCGACCTCGTGCTCCTCGACGACGGCCGCACGAATGGCGCGGATCACCGGGGCCATGTCGCCGCGACGGTGCTCGCGGCCGATTTGGTGGACGACCACCAGCTCTTCGTGCCCCGGGTCGCCCACGGCGAACGCGGCGCCGGCTTCGACGGCTTCATGCGCTTGTTGGACGGTGCGCTCAATGTCCTGCGGGTACAGATTGCGCCCGCGGATGATGATGACGTCCTTGAGGCGGCCGGTGACGAACAACTCGCCGTTGAGGAAGGCGCCGAGGTCGCCGGTGCGGAGGAACGGGCCGCGGCCGTCGGGGAGTTGGGCGTTGAACACGCTCGCGTCGTCGTTCTGGTTCCAGTAGCCCTTGGCGATCGAGGCGCCGCGGATCCAGATTTCGCCGATCCCGGTCGCCGCGGCGACCTCGCCGGTGTTTGGATTTACGACCACGATTTCTTGATCGCCGAGGGGGCGGCCGCAGCTTACTATTTGCTGCGCGCCCGCGGTACGGGGGCCGGCGTCGACCAGCTTGTTCGCGGCAAGTTGTGCGCGGTCGGCATGCACGACGATCGGCTTGCCGGCAGGCGCTCCGCCGGTGACCATCAGCGTTGCTTCGGCCAGGCCGTAGCAGGGGTACAACGCGCTGGTGCGAAATCTGGTCGGCGAGAAGGCGTCGGCGAACTCCTCCAGCACGTTGGGGTCGATCGGCTCGGCGCCGCAGAAGGCGACCTTCCACGAACTGAGGTCGAGCGTCGCGAGGTCCCGGGGCGAGACCTTCTTGGTGCAGAGCTCATACGCGAAGTTGGGCGCGCCGCTGTACTGGGCCTTGGTGCGGGAGATCGTCTCGAGCCACACGAGCGGGCGCTGTAGGAACGCGGCGGGCGCGATCAGGTGACTCGTGCCGCCGACGTACATCGGCGTGAGGATGCCGCCGATGAGGCCCATGTCGTGGTAGGCCGGGAGCCAGAACACGCAGTTCGGGCCGGGGCCCGCGCCGGCGCGTTCGGCGCCGAAGCCGGCGCGGATCAGCTCCAGGTTGTGCAGCAAGTTGCCGTGGGTGACGATCACGCCCCGCGGCTCGGCGGTGCTGCCGGAGGTGTACTGCAGAAACGCGGCGTCGTCGGCGGTGCGGTCGACGCATTTGAACTTCGGCGCGTCGGCGCACTGGTCGACCGCGATCCACGGGAGTTCGCGAACGGCCGGCGTCTGCTCGTCGAGTCGGAGCGAGGCGAGCGTGTCGGCCGTGGTCAGCGCGAGGCGCGGCGTGCAGTCCTCGACGATCGAGTCGAGCCGAGCCGACGGCCGACGCGGCTTGGGATACGTGGCGGGCGCTGGCAGTACGCCAGCGTACAGGCAGCCGAAGTAGGCGGCGATGAAGTCGAGGCCCGGGGGAAAGACCAGCACGGCGCGATCGCCGGGAGCGGCCTGCCGGCTCACCGCCGCGGCGACGGCGCGGGCGCGGGCGTCGAGCTCGGCGTAGGTCCAAGTGATCTCGGCGCCGCGGGACTCTCCCGACTCCGGAAGAAATACGTAGGCGGGCTGGTCGGGCCGCTCGGCGGCGCGCCGTTGCAACAATTCGCTAACGCTTTCGGGCGCGCGCTCGGGGATCGGCAGAAACGGCATGGCAAACCGAGCGAGCGAGAGGAAATCGCGACCGAACCGACGGGGAGGGCGCGTGAAATTAGGTTGAGTGCGGCAGGCAGGTCGCATGGGCTTGGCTCCAATGCCGGCAAGCGGCGCGGCGTCGCGAGTCGCTGTCCTGGAGCGCTCAGATAACGTAGCGTGAAAACCGGCTACGTTGCAACGTAATGGTCGCGCCGAATGCGGCGACGCACGCAAATTCGTGGGATGCTGGCGACAAAATGTTTCGTCAGGAGCCGTTTCCCCGTGGTTTTTGGCGGGATCGAGAGAGTTTTGACTTTGCGCGCCGTGGGCCGTGAGCGTCGGGACCACGGCGTTTGCCGCGTGGGCCCGTTTGGCGCGCTGGGGGAAAATCACGTTTTGCAACCAAAAGTCCCCATTCCCTTCCCGGACGCTCGCGGGGAGCGCGGCAAGCTCGGGTTGTGGTGGGTAAGGGATCATGGTTGTGCTTGGCCTTCAGTGGATCCTCAGGGGAGTTGTCCGCAGATTTCGCAAATGGGCGCAGAGGGATCGGAGATCTTGATGGCATGCCGAAGACGATTATTCGGCCAAACCAAGGTCTTGACCTGGAGAATCTGCCGAGAGCTGTGTGCATGAACAAGCATACACAAACGGGTGGCCCATTTCGACGACCGCGCGGCGAGATTTCGGGAAATAGATTTCCCGGGATCGGGGTGAAGATGGAGCGCGGGTACCTTCCGCTTCCCCCCTCTCTTGCCCGGTGCTTCGCGCGGACTACCGCCTGCGCTCGGGCGACTTCGGGTCGCCCGTGCTCGTTGCTCCCGCCGAGGGGAGGGGACCGGAAGATTTATTTATTGTCCGCCTCGTCGGACACATCGGACTGGGCATCGTCCGATTGGGCATCTTCGGACGGCGCGTCTTCGTCGGAGGGTTCGGCGGCGTCTGCTGGCGCGGGCGACGCGGGTTCGGCGTCGGCCGGCGCTGCTTCAGGCGCTGGCGGCGGCGGCGAGTCCAAGGGGGCTTCGGTGGAGTTGCCGCGGAGGCCGATGAGGCGCTGATCGTTCAGTTGCAAGACGCCGACGCTCTGGGTCGGGAGATCGGAGTCCTCGGACTGGATTGTGGCGGAGCCGAGCACGGCGAGCACGCGCGTGGGGTTGGCCGGATCGGTGATTTGGATGCCCTGGCACGAGATGCCGCGCATCTGCATCTGGTCGTTGACCAGACCGAAAACGGCGGCGCCCGTGTCGTCGTTGAGTTGCACGCTGCCGAAACGACGCGTGGAGTTGTCGGGCGCCGTGGCCGTGACGGACGTAAGCCGGGCGAGCGAGATTTGAGGGTTCTCGGGATCGACGACGCCAATCAGCTTTCCAAAGATCTGGTCAGCGGTGATCTGGCGTACTTGGAGCATGTTGTTGGTCACGCCGCACAGCTCCTTGCCTTCGCTGTCGAAGAGGACTAGCAAACCGAAGCTCTCAGAATTCTCGTCGTCGCCGGCCGGCGTTTCGGAGGCAAGTCGGGCGACGATGCGATCAGGCTTCTTGGGGTCAGTGATGATGAGCTCTTCGCAAATGACTTTGCCGGCGATCACCTCCTTGGTGGTGACATGCTGCAGGAACTTGTCGCGCAGCGAGGCGCCGAGGGCGAAGAACAGCAGGGGGTAGATGATCCAGCGTTCGCGTTCGGTCATGGCGTGAGCGTGGGTTGGGGGTCAGGGGTTAGGAGTCAGCAGTCAGGAGTCAGGGTGGCACGTCCCAAGGTCTTCCGCAGGGCGTGGTCTAGCCGAAGTGCTACCGCGCCCAGCGGAGGACCTTAGGGAGTGCCACCC
>JANOIK010000583.1:0-2648 GCA_031407585.1 Planctomycetota bacterium
AGGATGTTGTTGCGGCTGTTGTCCCCGGTGTCGTAGTTCTGGTAACCCCAGACGTGCGTCACCGAATTGACGCTCCACGTGATGTGCCACGTCAGCACCGTGCGAACGAAGACGCCCCACACCATCAAGCTCAAACCGAACTGCACCCCGGCCGCGACCGTTCCCTCTGTCGCCCATCCAATCGCAAACCCGGCGCCGTAGAACACCGCCATGCTGGCAAGATAAATCCAAAGCCAATTTCCGTGGCGTTCTAGCTTCATGTAAAACGGATCGCGAAGCAGATCGCGCGTGAACCGCGAGTAGTAGTTGATGTTCAAGAAGTCGCGATTCTTCATCATCAACCACCCGCAGTGGCCCCACAGGAAATTCACCAGCGGGCTGTGCGGGTCGGGCTGCTCGTCGGAATGCTTGTGGTGAATTCGGTGCATAGCCACCCAGCACGCGGGCGTGTCTTGCAGCGTGCACACGCCGAGGATCGCGAAGGAATGCTCGAGCCACTTCGGCGCCACGAACCCCTGATGCGTCAGCAATCGGTGGTAGCACAGATTGATGCCGAGCGTGCCGAACACGTAGAGCCCCAAGAGGGTCACGGCCACGCCGGTCCAACTGAAGAAATACGGAAAGAACGCCAGGCAAGCGAGCACATGGATGCCGGGGATGCCGAGCGCGTAACGCCAGCGAACCTGCCGCGGATCAATGGTCGTCGCAGGCCACGGAAGGCGTCGCTGCGACGCTCCGATCGGGCCGCCCGCCGCTGCCGCGGGTAACGGCGCCTCGGCATCGACCAAAACGTCAGACTCGGGCAACAGGTCGACAGGCATTCGCGAAACCATCCATCGAGACGGGCGGAGAAATCGATGCGTGCGGGCGGCAGGCACGGCAGACACCAAGTATATCGTCGGCGCGCCAACGGCCAAAGTGAACCGGGCCGGCGCAGCCACGATTTCGACGGCCTCGTCATAGGGCCCCACAGCCGTAAATGCTTGCCTCATCGGCGTTTTCAACGCTCGCGAAGCTGTCGAGACTCGTGCCTCGGCGGCACGGTAATCCGCGATCTTGCCGGCGTGCCAGCGGGCCACTTAGAGCGGCGTGCTTTCACCCGGCCGAGGGACGAGCGCCTGGCGCGGCGGATCGGACCGCAGGTTGACCAGCCGCGTTGGCGGCAGCTCAGGCGCCATCTCCGCGAGAATGGGGTCGATATAACCCACGGCCGCCAGCGAGCTGAGCTCGCGCCCCGCCTTGTGCCGCGGGAGCTCCGACTTGAGCAGCACGAACTCATCGGCGCGCAACGCCACGGCCAACCGCCCGGCGATCGAGTCGCTCGTCGTGTCCCAGTCGGTCGGCAGCCACGTGCCCGGCAACCCCGGCTCGGAGTGCCGCATCCACGGCGCGGGACCAAAGATCGTGGCGCCGTCCTCGCCGACGCGCCGGCAGAGCAGGGCGTCGTCCTCGACCAGCGGCATCTCCGGCAACCAGGAGTGCAGCAAGTGCGCGGTCACGGTCAGCAGGTCGACGCACATCCAATGAGCGGCCGTCTCGTCGATCGCGCATTGAGCGTGCCACGCGCGCACTTGCTCGACCAGCGGACCACCGCCCGCAACAAGCACGTTGTGCGCTCGACCTTGCACGGCTAGCCACGTGCGTAGCCGCTTTGGCAGATCGGGCAGATCGTACAGGCTGCCCCCCACTTTCACCACGCGAATCATCTTGCTCGCTCGAAGAGACTTCCCGCGACGCTCGCTTCCTCCGCGAGAATCGCCAGCGCGTGCGCGGGTGCGCAACGGCTAACGTCTTCGCCCAAGACCCTGTTCAACGATAGCACTTCGGCATCCCGGACCAGCATCCCAAGCCGTTCCACGGCCGCTCGAGCCAGGAATTCACCGTGACCACTGAGAATAATCGTCGCCGGCGGCGCCTTCCTACGCGCAATTACCTGCTCCGCGGCGGCGGCGAGCCGCGCGACTTGCGCCTCGCGAACGGCCGCCGCTGCGGTCACGGCGTCGGCAAGCGAGAACATCTCGGCGTCGGCGCACACCATGCGAGCCATTCGGGCGTGGGCGGCTTGCTGGGTGCGAGGCCGCCCATCCGCGGTGTCGAGATTCTGCGCGTCTTCCGTGAACTCGCCGAGGAGCAGATACGCATCGGCCGTCGTCGCGAAAAGCTCACTGGCCACCGGATACTCGGCGCGCTGCCAAGGCAAGTGCGAGACGACCGCCGCGAGGGGCGTGCGCTCGACGCCAGCGTAAACCAACTCTCCCGAAAGCAGACGCTCGGGATCGGTGCGGCCGACGGCGCATGGGGCTCGATCTGCAATCGGAATCAAGTCCGCAGTGGTCGACCCGACGTCGATCAGCAGCCCCGGTCGCCCTTTGGCAAATCGACTCGCAAACGCCGCCAACGCGTGCCAATTGCTGGCCGCGACGCGCAACGGCGCCTCAACCGCGACGGCCGGCGCCAGAAAGAAACCATCGGTCGCGTAAATCACAACGGATCGGCCTGCCGCCGCGGTGACAATCGCGTCAACAATCGCCCGCACTCCCTCAGCCTTGGTCGCGTAGCAGTCGGCCAGCTCGCCCGTCATTGTGGCGGCGACCCCCGAGTGCAACGGCGCCGCGGCGAGCAGCGCTGCGAGCTCGTCGGCAAGACGC